>CAIXMD010000513.1 GCA_903920415.1 uncultured Desulfomonile sp. | reverse complement strand
GTACGTGAAAACAATTCAAGAAGCATTCGACCGTTATCTGAAAAAGGGGGCTCCAGCTTATGTGGAAAAGGTCAAACTCCCACCAAGAGAAGCCGTAAAACTGATTACGCGCGCAGGAGGACTTGCCGTCCTGGCGCATCCGTACTCGCTGAACGAAAACGAACCTGAACGCCTGGAGAAAATCCTTCGAGATCTGATTTCATACGGACTGCAAGGCATCGAGACATATTATCCAAGGCATACCCCCCAACAGACCAAGGCTTACCTTGATCTAGCCAGGAAACTTGACCTTCTGGTTTCAGGCGGCACAGATTTTCATGGATCCAATAAACCTGAAGTTCAACTAGGGATTATTCCAGGGAGGGACCCCATACCATACTCTCTCTTGGACCACCTGAAAACACGAAAAAAAACATTATATTCCGACAACGGTTCTTCTGAAGACAAGAATATACTTCCTGCGTCAGAAGTTTACTCGACTGATCGCACATGTCGAGGGAGAGCCGAATAATGAATCACGCCACAAAGGTAGCAGTTCTCGGCCTCGATGGTGTCCCATTTTCCTTGCTTCAGGATTTTTTTGCCAAAGGTATTATGCCGCGTCTTGCAGAAACAGCAAAGTCAGGAACTTTTTTGAGGATGGAAACCTCTTTACCTTGCGTCTCTTCCGTTGCCTGGACTTCATTTATGACCGGCAAGAATCCCGGCGATCACGGAATATTTGGATTCACAGATGTATGGCCCGACAAGCTTGCCCTTCGACTGCCCTCCTTCGACGACATACGAAGTACCGTAATTTGGAATGCGCTGCCAGGCAAGACCTCTGTGGTCGTTAATCTGCCGTTTACTTACCCTGCACGGCCGCTGAATGGGATTCTTATATCAGGTTTCGTGGCTCCTTTATTTGAGCGGTCGGTTTATCCCGAATCCATGATCGCTTGGTTGAAATCCAGGAACTACAGGATAGATGTGGACGCAGTGAAAGGTCGCCAGGATCGGCGGTTTCTTGTAAGAGATCTTTTCGAAACTCTAAAGATTCACTCGGAAGTAATGTTGACTTTAATGGAAAGGGAAAACTGGGACCTGTTCATCGGTGTGATCACAGGAACAGACCGGCTGCACCATTTCTTTTTCGATGCAGCCCAAGACCCCTCTCATCCTCTCCACAAAGACTTCATTGATTATTACCGCATGATAGACTCGTTCTTTAGCCGCTTTGTGGAAAAATGTGGGAAGTTCGCCAGGTTGATCGTGCTTTCGGACCATGGTTTCACTCGACTAAAGACTCAGGTGTATTTGAATCATATTTTAAAAACCATGGGATATATTTCTTTTGTAAAGTCGGAACCGGTTTCACCAGAGGACATTCATCCGGGTTCCAAGGCCTTTGCAATGGACCCTTCCAGAATCTACCTGAACTCGAAGGAAAGATTTTCTCATGGTGCTCTCAACTCAAAAGAGGCTGAGATGATGAGGATATCCCTCAAGAAGGAGTTGGAAAGCCTACGACTGATAGATATAGGTTTCCTCAGCCCTCAAGGATCAGACAGGCCGGAGGACCGGCTTTTCACAAGAGTGCTCTTGAAAGAGGATATTTTTGATGGAAAATGTATCGCTTGGGCACCGGATCTCGTGGTGATACCTCGGTCGGGGTATGATCCTAAGGGAGCTTTGAACGTTCGGGCTGCTACCATGACGGACATCTTTACCGGCATGCATACCCATGACGATGCTTTTCTCATTGTGGACGACCCGGACATTGGGAAACGGCTCTCTCAACCTCGCATAACCGACGTGTTCGGACTAATGATGGAAGTATTGGGTTGAGCTTTACACATGCTTAACGTTGTGCTCGTACATCCTGAGATACCCCCCAACACCGGAAACATAGGGCGCTTATGCTGTGCAGTGAGCGCAACCCTACACCTGGTGAAGCCCCTCGGTTTCCGTCTGGACGACAGGTCTCTCAAACGCGCCGGGCTTGATTATTGGGACAAACTGGACCTTGTCGTCTGGGATGACTTGGAGAGATATCTGATGTCGGTTACCGCCGACCGAATAGTTCTTACCACCAGCAAGTTTGGGGAGTGTTATCACAGAGTCGAATATCGGTCGGATGATCACATAGTCTTCGGATCTGAAACCTCCGGCCTTCCTCGAGGGTTGTTTGAACGTTTCTCCATGAGGATCGCATGCATTCCCTTGGATCTTGAAAAGGTCCGCAGCCTGAATTTATCAACATCAGTAGGCATCCTGGTTTTCGAAGCGTTGAAGCAAACTGGCACACTTCCTGGACAAACGATGTAGTATAACAATGAGGCTTTCCGTGAGCACTTATTTTTTGAGCAGTTCTTGGACCTTGTTGACGAGTTCTTCCATATCGCCAGATTTAAGAACGAACGCATCGACATCTGGTAAAATAGGATCTCCAGAGAAATAGGGGTAAGCCGTGCTGACTACAACAGGGATTTTCATCTTCATCTTCTGGAATTTTTTTATAAACCCTCGACCTCCCATACCCGGCATCTTGAGATCGAGTATGATGATGTCCGGACGATTCGTCCGGAGCAAGGATAATGCCTCCTCTCCTGTGGAAGCTTGGATTACCTGATATCCCAGTTCCTCAAAGACTTCCTTATAAAGCAATCTTATGGAACTCTCATCTTCCACGTGCAGAATAGTTGACATAGGACCCTCCCGCGATAATCTTATCATCCAACTGGTCCAGAGGCAAACAGGATCTTGAAAACCTGAGAGATAATATTCTGAATGAAGCACCAGTCCTACACAATTAGAAACAGGCCTTTACTAATTCCCCATCACCTTCAACCAGGCGATTTAGTTGGCGTGGTCGCCGCGTCTGGGCCGCCCATTCCGGAGTCGACAATGATGGGGCTAAATTTTCTTCAGCGTAAAGGCCTTCGAGTTGTCACCGGCAAGCACCTTTATGAACGTCACCACTATTTGGCTGGGAGTGACGCTCAGAGGATCTATGACCTGAATGCTATGCTCACAAACCCTGAAGTGAGGGCAGTACTCTTTGCGAGGGGCGGTTATGGTGCTATGCGTATTTTGACCTCGGTTGACTGCGAAGCGGTCTTTAAGGACCCGAAAATTCTCCTCGGCATGAGCGACGTCACGGTTCTCCAGATGTCTCTTCATAGCCGATGTGGTCTTGCAACTCTGTCGGGCCCTATGGTCTCCGTACAGATCGGCCAAGGGTTGGATCGGGTGTCCGAGGAATCATTGGTTCGGGCACTGACCGAAACGCTCGATGGCCGTGACTTATTCCAAACGGTCGCTCCTGATTTACGAATACTTAGAAAGGGCAAAGCATGCGGTCTGCTCCTCGGTGGATGCCTTTCTTTGGTTACGGCTCTCTTGGGGACACCCCACTTTCCGGATTGCTCCGACTCGGTACTCTTCCTGGAAGATGTCCACGAGCCTGCTTACAGGATAGACCGGATGGCGACACAGCTAAAGCTGGCAGGAGTTCTGGAACATATCAACGGCCTCATTCTGGGTCATTTCATCGGCCCCGACGATATGTGTCTTTCGGCCGACACTGAAAGAATTTTCATGGAACTAACATCTGACAATCCGGTTCCTGTGATCTCGGGATTTCCACATGGTCACAAGTTGCCGAACCTGACAATTCCGCATGGAGTACCTGTGGAACTCGACACAGCGGTTCCGAGTCTCATCGTTCGAACCAGTGGGGGAATGCCCGGATAAACTCTTTGGATGCTACATCCGGATACGGATCAACGAAAAAGACCTGTGGTGGATTGGAAGATTTCCGGAGGAAGATCACACATGAGTGCCGTACGAATAGCGATAGCTCAGATCAATGTTACTGTCGGTGATTTAAGAAACAACGTCGAAAAGATAATCACGTGGGTCAAGAGGGCAACTGATGACGGTGCGGACATCGTGACATTCCCTGAGCTTGCTGTCAGCGGTTACCCTCCAGAGGATCTTCTCATCAAGCCTCGTTTCATTGAGGACTGCCGGCTGGCGATCACTCATCTGGCATCTAAGTGCCAAAATATAACTGTTATGGTCGGATTTCCCCATTTTGCCGAGGGACATGTGTACAATGCAGCGGCTCTCATACAAGACGGTGAAATAGTTGATATATATCATAAGATCGAGCTTCCAAATTACGGAGTGTTCGATGAGAAGAGGTATTTTGAGCCTGGAAAACGTTGCCTGCTCTTTGAGATAAGCGGAATCCGTTTCACAATGACTATTTGCGAGGACTTATGGGTTTCAGGTTCAGTTGCGGAGGCTCATGCTCGGGATAACGGAACGGATGCTGTGCTGAATATTTCAGCGTCTCCATTCTTCTCACAAAAGCACGCCGATCGTCTCCGTATAATAAGCCGATTTGCCTCTGTAACCGGCACCACGGTCTTCTACAACAACCTTATTGGCGGGCAGGACGAACTGGTTTTTGACGGCGGCAGTCTGATTATTGATCATCGCGGTATAGTGCTGGGAAGGGCCAAAAGATTCGAAGAAGATTTGCTGATATGTGACTTCCAGCAATCTAGGTCGCCCTTCCAACTCCAAACCTCCCCTGCCGGTTCCCAGCCTAACCAACCACTCAAACTGGTGGCTATGGCTAGACCGAACAGAGAGCCGATAAGCACAACACTTTCTCCTCAAATGGATTTTCTGGAGGAAGTATATGCTGCGCTGGTTCTTGGAACCAGAGATTACGTTTTGAAAAACGGGTTCAGGAAGGTTGTAATCGGTCTGAGCGGCGGAATAGACTCAGCCTTAACAGCAGTTATTGCTGTTGAAGCCTTGGGAAAAGAAAATGTCACTGGCGTTACTATGCCGTCACATTACACCTCAAGTGAAACATTGTCCGATGCTGCACGTCTTGCGAAGAATCTTGACATACGGCTTATCACCGTTCCAATTCGTGACGTATTCCAGTCTTACATGGATACCTTGAAGCAACCTCTGGGCGATGCCCCTCCCGGAATAGAAGCCGAGAATTTGCAGGCTCGTATTCGAGGCAACATCCTGATGGCACTCTCCAACCGGTTCGGATGGCTGGTGTTCACTACTGGCAACAAAAGCGAGATCGCTGTCGGGTACTGCACTCTTTACGGAGATACAGCGGGAGGATTCGCAGTCATAAAGGATGTTCCCAAAACCGTGGTGTATGAACTTGCGGAATATATCAACAATAGGGCTGCGAGAGAAGTTATACCTTCCAGCACAATCCTTAGGCCGCCCACCGCGGAGTTGAGGCCCGACCAAAAAGATGAGGATTCACTACCCCCATATGGCACTCTCGACCCTATACTGAAAGCATACGTGGAGGAGGACAAAGCCCCCGACGAAATTGCAAGGGAAGGTTTTGATCAACGGATTGTTGAGGAAGTGGCGAGAATGGTGGATAGAAATGAATATAAGAGGCGGCAAGCTCCCCCAGGAGTGAAAATCACACCGAAAGCGTTCGGCAGGGACAGGCGGCTCCCGATAACTAACCGGTACCCGGCAGGTGCCTTGTTCTGCGCTGATGAATAAAAGCCAACGGCCAGGTATTGTGTATCGCTTGCAAGCTTCTAGAACATGCTGGGTTCTCGGAATTCGCCGAAGACTTCTCTGAAAACGCCGGCCATTTCGCCCACGGTGCAATAGGCTTTGCAGCATTCGACCAAGATGGGCATGACATTCTTTTTTGCACGGGCTGTTTTCTCAAGTTCTCTCAACTTGAGTGCAACCTCCGATTTTTTCCGATCCGATTTCACTTTATTGAGACTCTCTAGCTGTTTCGTTTGGGTCTGTGGATCGTATTCGTGAAGTTCAACATCGGGCTCATTTTCGTCAACGTATTTGTTCACACCGATCTTGATAAATTCCCTTTTTTTTACTCCCAACTCCCACTCATAAGCCTGGAGTGCAACGAGTTTCTGGACGAACCCGGTAGAGACAGCTTCTATCATTCCTCCCACATCCCGAATCTTTTTTTGTTCTTCCTGGATCTTTTCTTCCATCTGTTTGGTGAGTGTCTCGACAAAAAATGATCCGGCAAGGGGGTCTACCGTGTCCCTCAGCCCGATTTCATCCATGAGCAGCTCACAGGTCCTGAGAGACAGAAGCGCTGCTCGAGGCGTAGGAATCGTGAAAGCCTCGTCGAATGAGCAAAGAGCAGTGGTCTGCGCACCTGCAAGAGCAGCGGCAAGAGCGTAATAAGAGGTGCGGATGATATTGTTCTCGGGCTGCGCTTTGGTCAGACCGAAACCACCTCCCCCGAAGAGTCCTCTGAGATGCATAGCATTGGGGTCTTGAGCGCCGCATTCCTCTTTGAGCATCTTGGCCCAAAGTTTTCTGGCAGCTCTGAATTTGGCCACCTGCTCCCACAGGTTCCCAAATATATTGAAATTAAAAGTGATTCTCCGCGCCACATCATCCACGGAAAGCCCTCGGCCAACCGCCTCATCAATATACGTACGTGCTATTTCTAATGCAAAACCAATCTCTTGAGCCGGGTTTGCTCCGGATTCTCTTATGTGGTATCCGCAGACCGATACCGGGTTACAACGCGGTAGGGTGGTGATGGAATACTCGATGGTGTCTCCAATAAGACGCACGGCATCCTTTACCGGATAAATCCAGGCTCCCCGACCTATCATTTCTTTCAGAATATCATTCTGTGGAGTGGCGCTGATTCTCTTTATATCGATCCCTCGCTTCTCTGCCATGGCCTGGTACATCGCGAGCATGATGGATGCCACGGCATTTATGGTCAAGCCCGAACCGATCTTATCGAGTTGAATGTCGGCAAAGGCAATCTCAAAGTCCCGCAAGGTGTCCACAGCCATCCCCACGCGTCCAACCTCACCTTCCACAATCGGATCGTCAGAGTCGTACCCCATCTGGGTCGGCAAGTCGAAAGCGACATTGAGACCTGTCTGGCCGTGCGAGATCAGCAACTTGAAGCGTTCGTTGGTCTCGTGAGGCGTCCCGAACCCAGAGTACTGTCTCGTCGTCCATGCTCTGGACCTGTAGCCTTGGGGATGAATCCCCCTTGTGAAAGGATATTGACCAGCGTCCGCTAAATCCTTTTCGTAATCAAAACCAGCCTCTTCCAGATCCTTGGGGCCGTATTGGGTTTTGACCTTGATACCAGACTGAAGGATTACTTCTTCGATGCCGTCTTTGTTATTCTTTATGTACTTGGCTACACCCATTGTGATTCATCCTGTAGATCAATTATTATATTTTTATCAACAAGTTATTAAAAAGTCCTAACC
>CAIXMD010000512.1 GCA_903920415.1 uncultured Desulfomonile sp. | reverse complement strand
GAGGAGCCGCCCATTTCCGGAAACGGGGGCGCCGGGACAATTTTTTTCGCCCATTGCAATATGCGCTGCGTATATTGCCAAAACCACCAGATCAGCCAGGGGCCGATTGGTTTCATTTCAGCACCTGAGTTTCTTGCAGGGAAAATGCTTGGATTGCAAACAAGAGGGTGTGCCAACATTGAGCCGGTTTCTCCGTCGCACCAACTTCCCGGCTTCCTGGAGGCCTTAGCGCTTGCCGTGGATCAGGGTCTGGACCTTCCTGTGGTCTACAACAGTAACGGATATGAGTCTCCAGAAACCTTGGATCTCCTGGACGGAATTGTCAGCGTGTACCTTCCCGATCTTAAATACGCCGATCCAAGAGCTGCTGAGAAGTATTCCGATGCGCTTGATTACGTGGATGTTGCAAGGGCTGCGATCCAAAGAATGTATGCCCAAGTGGGCAACTTAGTGGTGGACATGCAGGGAGCAGCTTTGCATGGCTTGATAATCAGGCATCTAGTGCTTCCGGGGGACGTTTCCGGCATTGAGGAGACGCTTAAGTGGATCCGAGACAACCTGTCTTTGAACGTAACGCTTTCTATCATGTCGCAATATTCGCCACTTCACAAAGCCAACAATTACAAGGAAATAAACCGTGCAATATCACAGGAAGAATACAATAGGGCGCTGGATCTGGCCTGGGATTTGGGGTTTGAAAACGTATATATTCAGGAATTGGAATCTCCCGAGTCCGGGATTCCTGACTTTCGATTGGACAATCCATTCAATTGGTGCGAGAGGGAAAAGCAGACCCCGATTGACAAGTACGGTCCTGAAAGGTAGGCTGAGCGCGATATGGTATTGCATCGAAGAAAAGAAATCCGGAGCTAATGCTTCACGGCGAAGATCACCAGGTCAGGTGTGCTAGGAGGCTTTTATGGAAATAAGGACCTTTGAACTGGAATTTGCAAAATTTATTCAAAAATTCCGTGACCATATCAGAGAAGCCTTCCTGGAAGACACTTTTGACAAGAGGGAACTCCTCTCGCATTATCAACTGGGAAAAGAGATGCTTGAGGAGCTTTCTGACAGTATACTGTCAGAATTTGCTAAAAATATTGATAAGAAAACATCAGTGGGGATAATTGCCGACAAATACGTCCAACTCGGAATACGGTGCAGCGAGGACGGTTTGAGTTTTTCTGAAATGGCCCGAGTTTTCATTCTTCTCAAGCGTCACATATGGCTATTTTTCCAGGAAAGTAATTTTGCAGGGCAGCCTTTCGACGTCCGTTCCATTGTTGCTCTCAACAATAGGATGGCGCTGTTTTTTGACCGGGCTATTTACTATTTTCTTGTGGGTTTCGAACAGGCGGAATCAGAGGAACCAAGTGAGTTGGAGGCGCTATATAACGCGTTTCTGAATAGAATACGCAGAGATCTTGTTAAGAAAGGCGATTCCAAATAACGCAAGAACCTGTACTCTTCAATTGAAAGAGGGGTGTGGGTGCAACCCCGAAGAGTCACCCCACACGTTTCAGAAAGGAACAGCTTTCTGGACAATACCCCTGGGAGGAGACGACAAAGCACTACTGCACTACTTGAACAGTATATCCGAATTTGTCTCCGTTTTCCTGCCGGTAATCCACTTTCACTTTTTCACCCACGGCAGGTCTTCGGAAGGGTATGAACTTTGTCTTGAGACCGACCTTGATATTGATGACCTCTGCAGACTCACCTTCGTCTACAACCCTTAAGGAAAGACTCTTTGGCGAAGATGCCACTACCTCGCCCGACAGCGATTTTGACTTCTTATCCTCAGTGGGGACCGGTTCTTTGGTGTCCTGAGTTGGTTCAGGCACGGGCCGCGTCACCGGGGCCTTGGCAACGTCCTTTTTGTCAGGAGCAGTCTTTTGAGTAGCCGCTGGTTTTGACGGCTTGGACTCCACCGGCTTTGGGCCCGGAGACCACGAAGGATCAGAAACATACGACGGCGGTTTGGTCGAACAGATCGCTCTGGGTGTGGGGCAAGAATCCGTAGCGGTTGGAGCTTCGTCACCGATTGTCGTACACGTAGCACCGCTAGGGGGAGGAGGGGGATAGCACTGGGATGAAGGGGGCAAGGGAGAAAGACTCACGACCTTGGTCGCTTTCATGAATCCATCTTCGAGGACAAAATCCACGGCCACTCGCTCACCCAGGCACGGTCGCCTGTTGGGAATGTACCTCGTCCTCCATCCTACGTTGACCTCTGCGCATTGCCCGTTTGATTTTACTGACATGCTACGCCAACCGTGGTCGACTACCGTGCCCTTGAAGGTACAGACACGATAGGCTTCGACCGGCGAACCGGCCAAACATACAATTATGAGGGCTGCGAAGACAATGGCAACCCTGGCTGCAACGGAATACTTCCCAAACATTGGGGACCTCCTCACTCGGGGGGTAAGGATTCGCTCGTTCTCAGGACGATTCCTCGGTTGCTCCGGGAATCCGGTAGCGTAAAGTGGCTGAAACATAGTAGGTTATAATTAAAAAGTCAAGTTAATTAACATATAAACTTGTTTGCAGCCTAATATTAGGTCAGTTTTTAGTATAAACCAGCTGCTTCGCCACCCGCTTGTTTTCCCCCGGACCCTATGTTATCAATGCTGTGCGGAGGATTTCAATGGGAATGTTCCGAGAAGCCGGCCCCCAGGAGATGGACATTGTCAAGGAGATGGCCGAATCCTTGGGGAGTGCGGGTCTGAGGCTGGAAGAAATTTTGGAGAAGACCAACGCGGCCTTGGTCCACGTGCAGCAGTTGCTGGACAGGGTCCGAGTTGAGTCCATAGGCTCATTCGAGCCTGATTTCGCTGTAATCAACGAATCCATCCGCGGGTACAATGCCCTTGTGGACAAGGCTCAGAATGCTTTGGATTGGGTTTTAATTCAAAGAGAAGCTTGCGGTTTCAGGACCCATCGTAATGTGCATTACTACTATCCCATTCCTGCAAAGATCAAACTCTTGAAGCCATGAAACAGTCCCGCCTTTCCGTCATCTTGAGTATCGGAATAATCTTTCTGGGTTGCCTGATTCTTATGCCTTTGACCATTGCAGACAGTTCAACGGCAGCGACCAATAAGAAAAGAAACTCCGTCTGGCTGGTGTTCTTTTTTTCCAAAGACTGCCCTCATTGCGAAAGGGTCAAGGATCTTACAGATGCTTTGAAGGTAAGGTATCCCATCCGCGTGAAGAGTTTCAGTATTGACAATGAATTGGATTATACCCTGTATGCAAGGATGGAAGCTATTCATTCAAGCGACAAGTTTTCAGTGCCTTTAATAATTGTTGGAGACGATATCCTCATCGGGGAGAAAGAAATAACTGCCGAACTCGAAAAAAAGGTCCAGCGTCTTTCCGAGGCGGGAGGGGCAGCGCTTCCCTACCTGGAAAAGGGCCTATCAAGGAAGCCTTCCGAGAAACCGGCTTGCTCAAATTGTGATTCCAAACGGCGTGGAAAGCCGCCCTCTGTTCAAGAAGAATTTGGTAAGATGAAGATTTTTGTCGACAAGTATTTTTGACGCGACTCTTTGTTGTCTTGCGGTCGATTTTCACGACAGTGTTAATGTTTTTTTTACAAACATCTTGACCATATCAGAATATATGAATAAGGTTAATGCATGCGTTGACCTTATATTCCATTCTAAGAGGTGAATTATGTTTGCTATAGATGACGATGCCCGCAGCTATTTCCAAGGAAAGATGAGCGGGGACCAGGCTCTGAGAATTTTCTTCGGCGGCTATGGCTGAAGTGGACCCAGTATGGGGTTGGCTCTGGATGAGCCACGAGAAGGTGATGAGACCTATCAAATCAATGAATTGCCCCTGATTGTAGATCCGTTTGCGCTCAAGCTGATCAGAGAATCCGGAGGCTTGACAATAAAGTCCAGTGCATTCGGTCCCATGGCCGAACTCGATAATTCCGGCTCGGGCCGGTGTAGCTGTTAGGTGCGAGGTTCTTCCATGCCGATTTTCGAATTCAGGTGTTCGAAGTGCGGGAAAGAGTTTGAGCGTCTGGTGTTCAGCTCAGATGATCAGTGTGTTGAGTGTCCCACTTGCGGTTGCACCGAGACCAACAAGATGTTGTCTGTGTTTTCGTGTACCGGCCTCGAAGCTGCTGCCGAATCTTCGTGTGGCAAGTCACATTCCGGAGGGTTTTCCTGAAGCTGAAAGAGAGCCGCCGTGCGCGGCTCTTTGATGCTTCAAAGTATAAAAAAGTTGCCTGTTTTATGGCAAAGCTCTAGGTATCAATCCCACTTCCGGACATCTTCGATAGTTTTCCAGGCATTGGCCAGCGATCCTGGTGCAACTATTCGGACAGAGCCTTTCATCTTTATCACTTCGCGGATTGTCTCTTCTACAACGCGCTCGATGCCTTCAGGCACCTCGCCTTTTAATTCTATCTCAAGGGTCATTGAATCCGTGTCTTGATGACGATCTACAAGCAACCGCCCTTTGGCGATTTCGGGGTGGCTATCGATGACTTTCTGTACTTGGGAGGGATGCACGAACATCCCTTTTACTTTGGTTACCTCGTCGGCGCGTCCCATGATCCGAGTCAAACGCGGTCCGGTTCTTCCGCAGGGACAAGGATCGTCGACGATGCTTGAGAGGTCGCCCGTCCCGAATCGTACCAGGGGATAGATTTTGTTGTTGCAGGTTACCACTACTTCTCCCGGTTCGTTCTTTGGAAGGACATCACCTGAGTTGGGGTCCACGATTTCCACTATCACGTCGTAGTGGACGTGCATGCCATTGACTTCTGGGCACTCGTAGGCTACGCATCCCACGTCTGCAGTTCCGTAGGCCTGCCTTCCGATCATCTGGTACTCGTCTATCAGTCTCTTTCTCAAAGATTCAGGCAACATTTCGGCCAAGAGAAACCCGACCTCCAGCTTGAATTCTGTGGGGACGTTCACCCCCATTTCTTCAGCTTTCTTGAATATGGCCATGAGAAAGCTGGGGGTGCCGATGTAGCACGTGGCGCCCAAGTTCTTCATAATCTCTACCTGTGTCTCAGTATTACCCACTCCTGTTGGAATGATTACCGCACCCAACTCGGAAACTCCTTCCTCAAACATGTGGCCGGCAGGCGTGAGATGGTAGGCAAATGTATTTACCACCAAATCTCCAGGCCTGAACCCTACTGAATATAATGCGGTCCTCCAGCGCCAGTAATCGTGGATTTTGCCCACCGGGTCATATATCGGGCCAGGAGACTGGTGTATCCTGAGCAGATCGGAGATAGGCACCGTGAGGAATCCTCCGAAGGGAGGATTCGCTTTCTGACCTTCTGATAGGTCTTTTTTCTTCGTTATGGGAAGCTTTTGGAGATCCTCAATGTTTCGAATGTTTTCGGGTGGGAGCCTTTTTCCGTACATGGCGGCCTTCAGGGGGGTTCCGGCTCCAAATGCAACAGTGATTACCTCTCTGAGAAAAGTCTCCTGATAACTTCGTCTCTCCTCAAGGGTAAACTTCTCTTCAGCGTTCAGGATTCCGGAGTTCCGGTCGACGTGATGCATGCACTCCTCCAGGAACAAGTATATTGCAAATCTGACAGAAACCTTTTGGAAAAAAGATTAGCCGGGTCCAAGATCATGTTATGACGATCCGAGAACTCCGGCTAATAAAAGATCAAACAGAGGCTTACCGGCGTATTTATCTGGAAATATTGCCTTTACGTCCACAAACCCTGTTCATGGTAAAAAATCAGGGTTTCGGACAACAGACTCCACTCGCAAGAACCGCGCAAACCTTTTCCCCATGTGCGGCCTTCCGCCGGAAAACCATTACATCGATCTAAGGCCACTGGCTCATTGAATTGTTGCCTCTAGGAGATGACCACGTATGTATTATCACCTCCAGAGGGCAGTCTCACCAACACCACCCCCGCCAGGGTCTTACGCACCTTACACGAACAGGCGGACAGCAGTATACAGGAGCCGGCGCGCAAAACACTACTGGCCGAGGCACACAGACAGCCACGACCGGCGCGCATACCACCGGATAAGGAGCGCACACCACGGGAGCACATACGTAACCGCAACGCCACGCGGAAGCATCTCCTGCAAACATGCCCAAGCAAACAGCAATGCCCAGGCCGGCCAACAAGATCACCTTAACCCTCTTTTTCATTTTCATACCCCCTGGGTTTGATCTATTCTCAACCATACACTATAAATCGTAAAAAATCCAGTCATATGACAAAGAACTCCAGTGGATGGCTTCTTTCATCCTTTCATTACGAATTTGCGCAATGTTCTCACAAGTAGTGGGGGCATGTTTTCCCTAAGCTGTCTACGAAAAGTGTGGTCCTGGGAAAAGACCATGTGTCTAAGGGCTCCCACATAATAACCTGTTCGACCTGATGAAAACTTTATGTCCCTGCCGGTCATCCGGAAGCTCAGCCGAGCCTTTACAATAGCATCATACCAGAATTCAGAAGCCACCCTATCCATGTTTCTCAACTCAACGACCTGCTCCTGGTCGAGATCCAACTTTCTCCACATATCATGGTAAACGGTCTCCAGTCCGTGCGTCCAGGCATCAGAGGTGTTTTCCACCAATATTCCCACTTTCAAGTCGGTGTCTGAATACGGGGGCGCGTCACTATATACGGAAGGATGCCCCATCCCGCCATAACCGACCATTTTTACGTCGGATTTTCCGTTTATAAAATCCAACGTGTCTTTATCTCCTGCAGTTTCCAGAGGAGCTATCCCGACCATAGACGGTAAAGCTGCCAGAACCGCATGATAATGCCAAAAAGCCAAACGCCCTACATGGATGATTCTCGAAGACCACGATGTTATCTCTTTTTCAAGAGAACCAAAAAAGTATATGGGCAGATCATGTCTTTCGGAAAAGTTGATAACAGCGGTCATCACAGCGCTGAGGCTGGTCGTCAATGCCAAGCGATCGCTTTGAGTAAGAACAATTCCTTGGGGTTTTAAGGGGGGTCTTGTTGCCTTCGGAAACTCAAATCCATTTGGACACACAACAGTTTTCTCACACAAACCCGGTTCAACAGCCGATTCCAATAGTCTGGTCAACCTCGCCGATGTCACTGTCAAAACCTTACAATTCCGGATTGCCTTAACTATAACCTCTTTGTTTCTAAGCTCTTGTTCGGGTATGTACGAGGGCATGCCTATCATAAAGTCATCGAGATCGTACAGGTAATTGTTGTCTATCACTTGGCCCAGGTGAGCAATTAATTTTGAGTTACGAACCCTTTGGAGCCATACCACGTCAAAAACATATTCATCCGGCACGTCAAAGAGCGTCGGATCCGTAACGTAGTAACTATCTATCAGGCCTCGTTTCTTAAGATTGATAAGAGGCATGTCCACTCGCAGGCCTCTTAAGAATCCATTGTCTTCTGTAATGACCAAAATGCGTGGTTTAGAAAGAGAATCATTCATGCCGACCACCGTTTGCATAACTGCAGGATAAGTTGGCTGGGCCCGATTGACAGATCAAATAACTTATCATGTGCGTCGACTTTTCACCAATCGTTGAAAGATTTGTTCT
>CAIXMD010000511.1 GCA_903920415.1 uncultured Desulfomonile sp. | reverse complement strand
GAGACGCTCCAGTCATAAGAGAGTCGGAGCCTACGAGTGATTTACAGGAAAAACTCGTGGACACCTGGTCGTAGCAGTAGTATTATTGTTTCGTCGGGACGTGGCTCAGCCTGGTAGAGCACTGCATTCGGGATGCAGGGGTCGCTGGTTCAAATCCAGTCGTCCCGACCAGAAAACCCAATTGATTTAGGATGTTGCATGTTGGGTGTGCGTCCTATTTTTTTTGGAACCACGCTTTTTATCACTTCTTTATCACACTTGTTCATAGATGGCCTACCTAACCGGTCGCTACATGAATCTCTGTCTCACCATGATCGAAGGTCAGCAGGTCTACGGCCTTGATCAGTTCCTGATCTGAAACCACCCCGTACCGCTCAGTCACGCTTAAGCCTTTGGTGCGGTGACCCAGAATACGTTCTCTGATTTCTGAGTCCATACCAGATCGCCTTGCATTGGTTTTCCATGTGTGCCTCAGATCATGAAACCGTGGCATGGAGTGAAAACCAAGTTTATCAACAGACCTTCTCCAGGCATTCTTGATAGAGTGAGGGTGGGGGGCGCGTCCTTGGACCAAAAACAGCGTATCTGTACCGAGAGCGATTACCCGAGAGACATTTTCCAGCACCGGTATCAGATCAAGATGGATGGGAACTTTCTTCCACTTACCTTCCTTAGTTTCCTCCGGCCCGAGAGTTATGATCCGCTTGCCGATGTCCACTTGCTTCCTTGACAGGCTCAGAATCTCGCCCTGCCTCATACCCGTGTAGTACGCAGTCAATACTATGGGACCACACCATTCGGGCATCTTTTGGACTATTCGCTGGACATCAAAAAGACTGACATAGACTTGGCGCTCACCACTCTTTTCACTCAATCGTTTGACAAGTCTACAGGGATTAGCTTCTATGAGCTTGTACTCGATCATGACACCGAATAGCCTGCTAAATGTGGAGATTTCCCTGTTGATAGTTCCAGGCTTTGCGCCCTGTTTAAGACGTTCAAGTTGATATCTCTTGATATCCGGCACCCAAAAAGATTTCATTTTCCCATCTTTTCCGAAATGCTCTACTATGTGAAAGAGGCTGATTTCATGACGCCATCTACTCGGACTCGCCTTTATCTCAGGATAGTTCAGGAATGAATCTACAGCATCCCACAAGTTCAACTCACCCTTCAGAGGGTCATGAGGATACAGGTCCTCGGGCAAGGACCATGCCTGTTTCTGAAACATCCTCACACAGAACTCTCTGGCCTTGAGATCAAGCGACCTGTAATCACTCGATCGTATGGCTGTGAGGACAGCCATCTCTACCTGCTTCGCTTCGGTTTTCGAAAGGGCCATTGTCTTCATAAAAATCTGTTTTCCCAAGAGCCGCATTCGTAAGTAATAATTTTTACCTATTTTTTCTATTGACATAGTCTTTTGATCTCCTCTCTGAGAAGATCCGATCCGCTCGCCCCAACAGATTTCGATTTCCTACCTCCTTCGTGGCGGCAGGTTATCCTAGGTAACTGTTTGGCGTCAATAGTTCGATCTGTGGTGTTTGATTCAATATATTCTTGGACCTGATCGACGGTGAATCTCCGATCTCGACCAGTGACACGGACGGACTGGAGTTGTCCTCGGCGCGCAAGCTTATGAACGGTTTTTGGAGATAAACCT
>CAIXMD010000510.1 GCA_903920415.1 uncultured Desulfomonile sp. | reverse complement strand
ACCGCGTGGACTTATTCGGAATAAAATTTAGGAATCCGATAATGCTCAATAAGTTTTTTGCTGTATTTATTGTTTTAGTTGTTACGACTGCTCCTATTTGGGCGTCGGAATCAAACGACGCTCCTCGTTCAAAACACCTAAGACAGAATGTTGTGAAAGCCGAGGATTTGGGAAGCCGGCAATGGAGTTCTCCAAAAAGCTGGGAAACTCAAGTCATGGGCGTAAAGGTAAAAGGAACTGCCCAACGCCTGGAAAATGATATCAGAGGAGTCCTTCACATCTACCCGCCACTCAGCGACAAGTGGACTTTTCATTGGACCGGCAAAATAGAAGGCGACATGGTCTATGCGTCTCATACCGACGGCCACGTGTTTCGAGGGTCGATCACTCCAGAGAAAACGGTGGAAGGAATTCTCACCACCAGAGATGGCCACCAAATTCCCTTGCAAACGCCTTTACCCTGAGTATCCACACGAGATTTTCACTATAGTTTACTCTCATTATCCAAACTTGCCTTAATGACATGAGTAAGATCTACTCCTCTTTCCTGGATTATTCCTCCTGCGCGGATCTTTTTGTCCTGAACGGTGATGTTACCTTGGGCAAGTTCCCTGATAGCACTTCGCAACAGCGGGAGTTCTCTTATCTCACCCTCCAGGCGGATCTTTCTGAACAATGGGTGATTTTCTCTGACCTCCAATGTTGAGTCAGGTTGAACTTCACGGTTCCACAATTCCCACAGATCATCCCAGCCTTCTCCTCGTATGGGGAATCTGCAATAGGAAATCGCCGGTCCGCGGTCAAGTTCCTTGGTAACCAGATGGACCATGATTCCCTGCTCGGAAGCTTTCTCAGCGATAAGTTGATGGATTACCTCCTGCCAGGTGCCTTTGGGTCCCCAGGGAAGAGCCGGATGAATATTTACCAATTTCAGTGATTCAAGTTCGGGATCACCGATGATGAGCATGTACCCGGCCATGACCACTATGTCCACCGGAGGGAGGATTTCTATAACTCGCAGCACTTCCTTGCCGTAAAGGTTGCGCCATTGTTCCAAGACCGGTGACCCTTCCCCTGCGGACGGGCTTTCCTGAAGCCCTCTTTTTCTTAGTTCCGGTCTGAATCGCACATGCGAAACCGTTGCTACCGGAATATTGAGTCTAGCCGACAAGTCGAAGAACAACTCTCTTTGCCTGTATTCCTCGTTGACCGGACCATCCCCCGTTTCCCGATGACAAAAGATCCACTCGATCGATGCGGGAACTCCATTCGCCACAATGTCCCCATAAACGGTTTCTAAAAGGTTACGGGCGGCAGGATCCCGCCCGGTAGAAAACCATCCTATTCTGAGAGTCATACAGTGAAACCTCCGTAAAGAGAATGCAATTCATTGCCTGAGTCTGGGATCCAGAGAATCTCTGATTCCTTCCCCTAACAGGTTGTAGCCCATTACTGTTATCAGTATTGCCAGTCCCGGGAAAAGTGATAACCACCAGGCTATTTCTATGTTGTCTTTTCCCTCAGTGAGCATGTTCCCCCAGGAGGGATCCGGTGGCTGAACGCCGATGCCCAAAAAAGAAAGCCCGGACTCGATCAAAACCGCCGATGCCACGCCCAGGGTGGCCGCAACAAGAACCGGAGCCATGGCATTGGGGAGAATGTGGAGAAAGATTATCCTAAAATCACTAGCGCCCTGAGCAATAGCAGCTTGCACATATTCTCGCTCCCGTATGCTGAGAAACTCCGCTCGTACCAGGCGAGTTACTCCCATCCACGAGGTGATTCCTATTACAACCATGATGTTCCAGATACTCGGCCCTACGAAGGCGATTACCGCAAGAATGAGAAAAAAAGATGGGAAACAGAGCATTATATCTACAAACCTCATGATGATGCGGTCCACAATCCCGCTGTAATAGCCTGAAACAGCACCGAGAACCAGCCCTATCAATGT
>CAIXMD010000509.1 GCA_903920415.1 uncultured Desulfomonile sp. | reverse complement strand
CTTTATCCGAAAAATTAGAAGATCGGATTATTAGCTGTTGAATGTCGGCACTCAATTTGTAAAGATCATCAATTTTGTCCGAATCCGCAGCCTGAATCTTGCGATCGATCTCAACCTGAAGATCGTTATGTTGAAAAAATCTTTCATAAGCGAGTGATGAAATGACGAAACCTGACGGCACGGGTAGGCCTAACTGATTCCTTATTTCGGCCACATTGGCCATTTTGTTGCCCACTTGATCGGCCATATTCTTGTCAATTAACCTGAAGGGGATCACCATTTGATCACCCTTGGGAATCTTTCTCGACTCGAGTGACCTGTTTATTCGATCTTGAATAGTCTTGAATCGTGCGTACAGTTCCTCGTATTTGCCGGGAGCAAGCTCGTCAAGATTTTTGATGATTCGGAAGACATTGACCGAAACGCCCGTAGTTCTGGATTTCACGAATGACATACCAAAGGGCTGGTTTCCTTCCAGGGCCTTTTCCAGGTCGGTCATGATCTCAAGAGCTTTGTTATTTGCCGTTAGAAGAAGCTTAAAGTTGTGATAACGGGTAGTGAAGGCAGCGCGGAGTTCCTGAACACTTGAATTAGATTCATTTTCTCCGCGCTTTCCTAACAGTCTTTTGAAGAAGCGAGGAAGCTTGATCATGGATTTCTCATATGATGAGCATACTCTATGCGATCAGGTATGTAAGACCCGCAGAGAGTTAAGTAGTCCTTCCGGCGTGTCCCCTATCCGGACCTAGACCTCTTGTTTGGCCCCAGCCTTCATTTGTAGCCCAAGCCCTTCAAAAAGGAACAAAATGGCAATACCCCACCACAAGGTATACACCACGTAGAAAACCAGTAAAAAGGTTAAGATTCCGGCCTTGGAAGCTGCACTTTGGGGATCGATCTTGAAGAAGTTGAATCCAACTTCTACACCTTTCTTCACCACAGTGGAGAGGAATGCGGCTTCCTTGAACTTGGCTTGCCTGGTGAGGTCTCTGTCCACTTCTTTGAACGCGTTCCACCACGCGTAGAGCACCTCTAGACCGCCGAAGCCGTATTTCTTGGCAATTTCTGGTTCACGGTTGTGAAACATCGAGTCGGAGTCCTTTAAGGCTGCTTCCATAATTTGCCCCAGATCGCCGCTCACCTTCAATTGCGAGCCAGAGGCTGCTACCTGAGCACCGGCACCTGTCAAGAGTTTTGTAGACTTTTGAGCTATTTCCTCATTCTTGAGCTTGATATTGACATCGAATGTCTTGCCCATGAAGGCTTGATTCTGCTTCAGCAGATCTGGAATAAAATAAGTTGAGCCCTTAGCGATAGAGTTGAAAAGCCTGTCGGCAGCCTTGAGGGAATTCTCCCCTTGAAACAAAGGAGAGAACATTAAGAAGAGGATGATCAAAAAAGATACGAACAATAGGGCTCCCTTTATAAATGTCCCTTTGTCTTTAATAAGCATTCGATCATACCTCCCCTCTCAAATATTTGATGTTGCCGAAAAATTTTCCAAGTACCCATATAGCAAATATACCGATGACCACGAAAAAAACCCACATTCCAACCTGGTCCAAGCCCTTGGCCAAGGAATCGGATATGTCGATTATCTCCATTTGCTTGAGTTTTGACGGCAGGGCAAAGAACCTGTTTACAAAACCGGCTAGAATTGCTGTCGCGTAAAATCCTCTAATGTAAATGCCCTTGACAACTTTCGTAGTGAGTGCACCTATTTGGACCCCGATAAGAGACCCCAAAAGCATCCCCATCGCAAGAGTGTAAAAGATGAAACCATAGATCGCGTACTGAGCGATTGAGGCGAAACCCGCCGTGAATATGATTTGCAAAATGTCCGTACCAACAGTTGTAAAAGATGAAACCCCGAGAATGTAAACAAACATAGGGAAAGTCAAGAAACCTCCGCCTACACCCATGATAGCAGCGGCAAAGCCTACAATAGCTCCACAAATTGCTACGAATAGGCCTGGGATCCTTTTCCCTCCGGGCACGAGATCTTCATCGAATGTTATTGCAGGGGGTATCTTGGCCGCCTGAAGCCTGGCAGGAAGACCAATTTTCCCAGAGGCAGCCTCTGCTCCGTGAGCGCTTTCCCCGGCATGAGCGCCAACGTCGGTTCCGACTTTCCTCAGCTTAAGAAAATCGATCAGAGAGTAAAAGCCCAGAAACCCCAACAGCACTACATAAACTATACTTATAAAGGTATCGCTAAGAACCGGATTGGTTTCATAGAGCGCCCTGTTGATAACTCCCCCTCCGGTAACTCCAATTCCTGATCCCACAAGAAAGGCTATGGCCAAGGGAACGGAAACATTGCCCAGTTTCCTGTGAACAACGGTTCCCATGATGGCTTTGGCAAAGATGTGGAACAGGTCCGTTCCCACGGCAAGTATTCCTTTTACGCCGGCACTCATGAGTGCCGGCGTAATGATGAATCCCCCGCCGGCACCGATGCAGCCGGTGATCAAACCGGCACACAGGCCTATGACTATGGACACCAGAAAGATGGTTGTCGAATAGTAAGCTGGGGTATAAGCTTTATGGCCCCCCAAGACATCGGGGAGGTCCGCAGCAAAAGCCGCAGATATCAGGAGTATCGGCAGCAGCATGAGTCCCAGTATCCAGAGTTTCCTCTTGTCCCTCAATATGCTCATGGACATCTCATAGTCCCATCTTGCGTGGGCCTTCGAGGCAGCCATGAACATTTGGTACAGTTGCTTCCCCCGTTTCATGTCATTCTTCCTCCAAAATGTTTGTTAGAGAGCGAACCCCACACGTGATATGCAATGGACGTGCCGCAAAATCAGCACAGGGCAATTGTGACTAGTGGCTGCAAAGAATAATGTTTTCAGTCACGATCAATGCTGCTGGTGGAAATCGGCTCCATTTTAGTGTCAGAATATTTTACACACTGAAAAAAGTAAATCACTTTACAGGACGACCAACAGCGTTGAAATCAGTATTCTGAACCGTGGGCAGCCAGCATGTCAATCTGGTTCACTACCGGTTACTTTACACTTCCAAAGAATTAGGGATTCGACACTCTTTATCTTCTTCGTTGCACCACTTCTTCTTGTAAGCATCTTGGAGTTTGTAAAGCAACTCATCAATCTCAATAGGCTTCATCAAATAGTCAAATGCTCCGAGTTCCATGCCTTGTATTGCCACCTCAACGCTGGCATGGCCTGTCAGCATTATTACTTGAACGGATGGTCTGATTTTCTTGATTTCTCTTAATGTTTCTATTCCGTCCATGTCTGGCAT
>CAIXMD010000508.1 GCA_903920415.1 uncultured Desulfomonile sp. | reverse complement strand
GACTCATTTATGCCTTGTGAATGTTCTGCAGCTTCTCTTGACGCACGCGAACTCTTGGGTCTGCGACGGAAGCGTCTGCGAGCTTGGCTGGGAACCAGGCTTTCAGAAGACTACCTTTTGATCTTTCACAATCTACTTCCAACACTCCACTGTGAAGATGAACTATTTCTTTGCAAATAGAAAGACCCAGACCTGATCCCTTCTCTCCTTCGGTTCCATGATCCCGTCCACGGTGGAATCGTTGGAAGATCTTCACGCGGTCCTGAGGTCTTATACCGATTCCGGTGTCCTCCACCGAAAGTTCCACCCCGGCGATGCCATTCTTGGTCATAGAGTTGGTTTTGACCTTTATGCTCCCTCCTCTGGGAGTGAACTTGATTGAATTGGCTACAAGGTTGTTGACAAGCTGGCAGATTCGCCCCAGATCTCCTTCAATCTTGGAAATATCAGGTGCGAGTTCTGTTTCAACCGCGATACCCTTCTCCCTGGCAATTATACGTAACCCTCGAAGAGACTGATTCACAGGAAGGTTCAAATCCGTAGGTGAACACCGAAGCCCAATGGAGCCGGATTCGAGTCTGAGCAGTTCAAGCAATGAATTGATGAATTCCAACTGATCTTTGGCGTATAGGTAAAGGTTTTCCACATTTTCAGCAGATGCCTGGGGCATGGGGCTTTTCCTTAATAGCTCGATGGTGCCGAGCAGGCCCTGGAAAGGCGCCCTGACATCGTGAGACAAGACTGAGAGGAGTTCGGTCTGACGGCGATTATCCTGTTCAGCCTGCCGTTTGAGTCGATTTCGCTCAACAAGGTTTTTGATCATGAGTTCGATTTTCCTGGGATCGAGGCCCAGGAGTTCGCGCTTCTCCAAATATCCATCGGCCCCGGCTTCGAAAGCTTCGTTCCATGCGTCCACGCTTTCCAGGGAAGAGCTTATAATTACTGTGCTGTAGGAATCTCCCTCCTTTATTCTTCTGCACACTTCTATACCGTTCCCATCAGGGAAGACAATGTCTAACAGTACCGCGTCATATCCCTTGCGGGCGGCTTCCAGCGCCGACTGTGCAGTAGCAGCCTCGTCAATGCGAAACTTGTCCCCGAGTAGCATGCAGATTTTTCGGCGTATGATCTTTTCGTCGTCAGCCACCAAAATCGATAAGCAGTCCTGCATTTCTTACTCCGTCAGTAAGGGCAAGCGAAGGCTAAAGCTGGCTCCTTTTCCCGGCTCGCTTCTTACCTCTATCCGCCCCCCATGGGCGGCTGCAATCCTGCGAGCGAGATATAGGCCTCTCCCTGTGCCTCCGGTAGTGAAGCCGAGTTGGAATATCTTTTCAATATCCTCGTGAGGAATGCCGGGTCCGGAATCTTCAACACAAACAAAGAGTCCCAATTTCTTGCTGCCTATCGACACTTTTATCTCTGAGCCCGTGTAGCAAAACTTGACCGCGTTCCTTATGATATTGTCCAAGGCTCGTATGAGAAATCTTTCTTCCCCTCTCACCTTATAAATCTGGGTATCCAGATGGTCCGATACTATGACAACGCTCTTTGTCGCTGCGGATTCACGGTAATTCCCGACGCACTTGTCCACGACAAGATTCAGATTTACTTCTGAAGGGCGTACCCGAAAAGCATCCGAATGAAGTCTGATGAAATCGATCCTCTCTTCGAGCATTGAGCTGAGATCCGACCGCTTTTGTTCGACTTGGTCCAGAAAATCAAGCCCGTCATCAACACGATCCTCTTTGAATAGCTGCTTGGCGGTTTCAATTCCCACACACATAACATCCAGCGCAGCCTTAAGCTCGTGCCGATAAAGCCTACCGATCTCTCGGTTGATCAGGAATTGATCCGTGGTGTCCCGGAGGAGAATTACCTGGGCCCCTAGCTTTACTTCAAACCTCTTTCCCCCACTCGTAATGATTATGCGGTCACCGAAAACCTGCGTCTCATCACCGTTTTCGGCTATGTTTGTGGATATTCTGGACAGGACACGGTCCCTGGAATAGCAGCGCAGAGCTTGTTCCAAAGACCCATTGCCGAAAAGGCTCTCTCGAAGCCGTCTATTCTCGTTGAGAATGAATTCTGCAGCAGGATTAATATAATAAAGCAGTCCGGAACGATCGACACAAATTATTCCATCAGGCAAGATTTCCAGGGCCTGCCTGTCCAACTCCTTGCTTCTCACCCGCCTTTGCCTGTCTTCCTTTTGCCTTTCGACTCGGTTGCGATGGACTGATTCTTTAGCCATCGCGTACGAATCGTAGAGTAATTTTTTCACCATCGTTTGTTTAGCGGGATCAGAAGATAGAATAAACCCGCCGTCTGATGTTTCAAGTAATCCAGCCGGTCTCAGTTTTTGAAAAAATAGCTGGTCTGTCCGGCTGAGAAGAATGGACCGCCACTCTTTAGTGCTCAACGGGACATAGAAAAGGGATGCCAAATAGACTGTCCTGGTAAGAGAAGAGAATTCCTTCATGTCACGAACGGAGCGAACGAGCTGATGGAAATCAACT
>CAIXMD010000507.1 GCA_903920415.1 uncultured Desulfomonile sp. | reverse complement strand
CCCACGGAGAAGGAAATACTCACTTCACGATTCATTGATCGGCCTATCCGCCCACTTTTTCCAAAAGGCTTCAGCAGTGAGACCCAAATAATAGCCACCGTGCTCTCTTCCGACGGGGAGCACGATCCGGACATGCTTGCCATTAATGGCGCTTCTACTGCACTCCATATTTCAGACATACCTTTTGGAGGTCCTATCGGGGCCGTCCGAATCGGGAGGGTGGACGGGAACTTGATTGTAAATCCCTCTCCTCTTGAAGACACCTACTCAGACCTCAACTTGATTGTGGTGGGATCTCGAAAGGGAATTGTCATGGTGGAGGGCGGCGCAAACCGTCTGTCCGAAGAAATCGTCATGGAGGGCATCTTCAAGGGATACGATGAAATCATGAAGATCGTGCAGGCCCAAGAGGATCTTCGCGAAAAGGCCGGCAAGCCCAAGCGAGAACTATCTCCCGTAGTCCATGATAGTGAATTAGTCCAAAAAATCAGAGACCAGTGGGGTGGCCGGATTGAAGAGGCAATAGCCATTCCTGGAAAACTCGACCGTCGCGCTGCTCTGGACGAGATATACCTTACTGTCTTTGAATCACTAGGAGAGGAAGGGGAGCGCAGGCGCGGGGAAATTCTAGGTTACACCGACAAGATTGAGGGTGAATACATACGAAACATGATTCTGGAAAAGAACGTCCGAATTGGCGGGCGCTCCTTTACACAGGTTCGTGATATTTCCTGCGAAGTCGGGGTGTTACCTCGGACCCACGGAAGCGCATTGTTTACTAGGGGGGAGACCCAGGCACTCGTTTTGGTCACGCTTGGAACTTCTTCTGACGAACAAAAAATCGAGGCTCTCGAAGGCTCCAGCTACAAATCTTTTATGCTCCACTACAAGTTTCCTCCCTTTTCAGTTGGTGAGGTAAAGTTCCTCAGGGGTCCTTCCCGACGTGAAGTCGGTCACGGTGCTCTCGCTGAACGGGCACTGGCGTACCTGCTGCCTGACGATGAGGAGTTTCCCTATACGATCCGTGTGGTTTCAGAGATCCTGGAATCGAACGGCTCTTCTTCCATGGCTACAGTGTGCGGCTCTTCTCTTTCCTTGATGGATGCGGGAGTCCCCATAGTTGAACCTGTAGCAGGAATTGCAATGGGCCTCTTAAAAGATAAAGACCGCACGGTAATACTCTCAGATATTATCGGAGACGAGGACCACCATGGCGACATGGACTTCAAAGTTACCGGCACCAAAGACGGGGTAACCGCACTTCAAATGGATATAAAGATTGATGGCATTACCCGGGAAACTCTTGCCGAGGCCCTCTTGCAGGCAAGAGATGGACGCCGGCACATCCTGTCTGAGATGAAATCGGCCATTTCTGTCCCAAGAAAAGAAATGTCTCCGTACGCTCCCAGAATATTCATCATGTATGTGAATCCCGAGAAAATTAGAGACATCATAGGACCGGGCGGAAAAGTGATACGCGCCATTCAGGAAGAGACCGGGACGAAGATCGAGGTGGATGACACCGGAAAGGTAGTAATCGCGTCCGTTGACGTCCTAGGTGGGAATCAAGCCAAGGCGTCAATCCAGAGCATCACTCAGGAAGCTGAACTTGGACGAATTTACATGGGTTTGGTGAGAAAAATTACTGATTTCGGGGCTTTTGTTGAGATTTTCCCTGGTACTGACGGCCTTGTTCACATTTCGCAGCTTGTGCCTGAGCGCGTCCGGAAGGTTACGGATATCATTAAAGAGGGGGACACTTGTCCTGTTAAAGTCATCGGCATTGATGCTCAGGGGAAGATCAAGCTTTCGCGCAAGGACGCCATCGGGCTGACTCCTGATTCATCAAACGATTGATCGTGGTTCCGCCATTGGCTACACGTTACGAAGACTTCATTAATTACCGTAAAACCACGCTAAATAACGGTATCCGCATTATAACGGAACATATTCCGTACGTGCAATCTGTTTCACTTGGGATTTGGGTGAGATCCGGGTCGCGGTTCGAACAGCCTAATCAAAACGGCATTTGTCATTTTATAGAACATATGCTCTTCAAGGGGACTGAGAGAAGATCGGCCTACGCTATTGCGAAAGAAATAGATTCTGTCGGAGGAGTCCTGAATGCTTTCACCAGTAAAGAATTAACTTCTTTTTATTGCAGGATCCTCAATGAACATCTGGGTATGGCTGTTGACCTCCTGACCGACATTTTTCTTAACTCGTCCTTTCCGGAAGAAGAAATCGAACGTGAGAAACAGGTAATTTGTCAAGAAATCCACCAAATGGAGGACAGCCCTGAAGAACTCGTTCATGAAATACTTGGCTTCCAGTTTTGGCCCCAAGATCCTCTAGGTAGTCCTATTCTGGGAACAATTCCCAATATCGTCAAACTCGACCGCGAAACTCTCCTTGGCTTTAAACGTGACAATTACACTCCTGATGAGATAGTAGTTTGTGCGGCCGGGAATTTGGATCACGACTCATTCGTAGACCTGATAGCGAAGCAAATGGCAGTCCTAGCACAATGTTCCGATCGGACAGACCTCCAGATGACGAGAAGTAGTTCGACATCCCACGTGGAAGAGAAAGACCTGGAGCAGGTGCACGTGTGCATCGCAACTGAGGGTCCCAGTGCTGTGGATGATAGACGTCATGCAAGTTACATATTGAATGCTCTTTTGGGTGGCGGCATGAGTTCGAGACTTTTCCAAGAGATTCGCGAAAAAAAAGGGCTCGCGTATAGTGTCTACTCATTCCTCTCAGCTTTTTCAGACACCGGGATGTTTGGTATTTATGCGGGCTGTGACCCTGCGCGGATGGAGGAACTGCTGGCGATAACCGGCAAAGAAACCATTGGACTCTCTGAAAGCATAACAGAAGAGGAGATTCGGACAGCAAAGAACCAGATTAAAGGCAACATTGTTCTTGCCATG
>CAIXMD010000506.1 GCA_903920415.1 uncultured Desulfomonile sp. | reverse complement strand
GTCCAGCGCGGGTACACCCGTTTTCTGCACGGGCGGCAAGTAAGGCAAATATGACGACACAGGAGAAAATGGCTCTATAAGCGCTAGTTCCGTCAATAGATTGTCCCTGACCGATGACTCTACGGTCTCCCTGGGCAATTTTGCCGTGGTGTTGTAAGCAAAGCTCATGCCCAGCCAGGAACTCGTCGAAAACATTCCGAAGAGATTCACGTTCTTTCCATACCAGAACAGCACCACCGAAAAGGGTATAACGAAACCCAGGACGATCTTTTTCCAGGAACTCCTCTTTGAGATGAGCAAGGCCACAAGAAAAAACGTCAGCCAGACGATGTTGAAAACACTTCTGATCAGAACAATCATCGCGAGCAGCGTAAAAAAAATCAGGGCATCCGGGAACGTAGATCTTACGGAAATCCTGTGAACAAATATTGCAGCGAGGCACAGGAGACAAGCAAGGGGATACGTGTAAAACAGGCCGTTTTCATATAGTATGGCTGACGGGCTGATCATGAACAGAACGGTGAGCACAAAGCTTAACTTCTCGCTCACCCCAAGACGGTTCATTATCAGAAACATTGACGAGGAGAGAAGAAAACCCAGGATGAGGTACGTTACGGCAAACGTTACAGCCTCATAACCTGCCGATATTTTTAGTACCACTCCCAAGAAAAGATTGAACAACGGCGGCTGAGAGTGTAGATGGTAGACGCTGCTCAAAAGGTCATTCCGGAGCAATTCCGGGTCCAGGTACTGCCAGGCCCCTTCCAACGGATGGCTATAAAACCGGACTCCCGCATACAGGAATAACATTCGGGAACCAACAAAAAAACCCGCCAGAAGGGCCAACATTTTTGATTCCGGACGCGTCATAGCGATGGGACGGCTCCGTTAAAAATTCTGTAAAAGCAAATACTAATGAATGCCGAGTATTTTCCGAATGTATGGTAGCCTCCGGTCAAAACGTCACCTTCCCCCTCGCACACAGTTCAAGTGGCAGCAAGCTCCGGTAGATAAACGAGTTCAGGGGAACAGGTAGTCCGACCTCCATGCCGAGTCGCGCCACTGCCGCGTTATGAGCCAAAAGTTCCGAAGGTCGTCCCTCCATAATATCTCTCTGCATGGAAGTAGTAGTTGCCGGCGGCAAGCGGTCTATAATTGACATGGTCGAATTGATCGCGTCATCTTTCAAGTGAATGTTGCGTGCAATTGCCACCGAACAAATTTCCTTCATGATCTCTTCAAGCATGAGCCTGGTCTCCGGAACAGTGCGGACAACGCCTACCGGGGCTCTCGATATGGCTGCTACACCGCTCAAGGAACCAATGAACAGAAATTTCTCCCACATAGCGGCCTGAATGTCCAGAGGGATTCTGCCTTTACGTTGACTCTCAAGAAAGCCTCCTGGAGCGGTCTGCCCCTTTCGCTCGACTTCACCGAAAGCTATGTAAGGTTCCATCCCCGCGTGGCGAATATGCCCTGGTCCCAGCTTGAAGCAGACTATGTAACACAGCCCACCAAAGACATTGCGCCAACCCAATGTGTCGGCAATCTGGAAGGGAGCCTCAACACCATTTTGCAAAGGGACCACAAAAGTTTCAGGACCTATGGACGGCCGGATTGTGTGAGCCGCCTCAGGAACCTGCCAGGCCTTAACTCCCAAGAGAACTGCGTCTACGGGTCCAACTTCAGCGGGATCTTCAACGACTTGGACCGGTTGCACTACGGTCTTCCCGTCCGGGGTATCCATGGT
>CAIXMD010000505.1 GCA_903920415.1 uncultured Desulfomonile sp. | reverse complement strand
AGGATTTTACCGCCATCCCGTCTATCATGACGGTGCACGCCCCGCAAGAGACACTTTCGCAACCTCGTTTCGTTCCGGTAAAACCTAGATGATCTCGTATGACTTCAACCAACAGTGCCTTTGGGTTTATATAAAGCTCATACTCCTGTTCATTGACCGTAATTCTCAATAGATGTTTTTCCATATGATAGAACCCTCCTCGTCAAGCTGAAATTGCAGCCTGTTCCCAAGCCTTTTTCACCATTCGCATCGTCAAAACCTTGACCAGATGACGCCTGTAGTCTTCGGAAGCGTGAATATCCGAAATCGGGTCGGCTTCCTCCGACGCAGCAACACCTGCCGCCTCGAGCAGATCATCGTCCAGCTTTCCACCCACAAGAGTCTGTTCTGCCTTTCTAGCTCTCATAGTGGTCGGTGCGGCATTGCCAAGAGCTATCCTAGCCTCCTTACATGTGGAATCACCATTGAGAGTCATTGAAGCCGCAACTGCTATTATCCCCTGGTCGCTCTGGAGAAGATTGAACTTTTCATACACTGCTGCACTACGAGAAGCAGGGACAGGTACCTGAACTTCAAGCACAATTTCGTCTTCTTTTAGAGCCGTCTCAAAAAGACCCACATAGAACTGGTCAAGCGAAATTATCCTCGTGTCATCAGCGCTACCAACTTTCACCGATGCACCAAGGGTCATCAGAACCGGTGCGGGGTCACCTGCCGCGTCTGCATGAGCAAGGTTACCCCCTATGGTGCCCCAGTTACGAACCTGAATTGAGGCAAGATTATTTTCCATGTCAGCTAAGACTTTAAACTTGTCCTTTATGAGCGCCGACTTCTCAATTGCACGATGCGTCGTGGCGGCACCCATTTTAAGGCCTTCGTTCGTGTCAAAATTGATGTAGTTGAGTCCCTGGACCCGCTTAATGTCAACGAGGTAGTCCGTAGCAACTAGTCCCTGTCTCATCAGGATCAACAACGACTGCCCCCCGCAGATAATCTTGCAGTCATCCTTGTACTGTGAAATCAAGCCTAGTGCTTCTCCAACCGTGTTCGGCCTGAGGTAATGAAAATCTTTGATCATCCTTCCCTCCTGTCAATACAATCTTCAAGGTTTGTTAGCCACTTTGAACTTATCGGGATGATAGGCGGTTTTTCGATCCCATTGTCACGTTTCCCTCCGCCGGCCTTTGACGCAGGCACCTTACTCCGATCCCATGAAAAACCTCTATATTTAGGGGCAAAACAGAAATGGTAGTGTCTGCCTCTGAACTGGGCACACTCTATACATAGTTTCTTTGAAAAAGGGCAGACCATGTCCGGTTTTGCCATACGGAACCTCCATGCAGCCATTATTATCAGTAAAGATGGAATGGAATAACTACAATTCCTTAGGCGTAATCTCTCAGAAAAGAACTGTCATTCTGAGGTGAATTACTCTTCAGGAGTCTAGCATAAGCTTAGTACCCGTGTCATTGATTTTCCTCTGATATGACCTTAGAATGACAGAGTCTCGTTCACTACCAAGCGGATATCCACCTCAGCCAAATATTTAGTGCTTCGACTTGTCCCCTCCGTCGTGACCATGCTCCATTTTCAGTATTTTCTTCCTGATCTTGACGTCTTGAGCATTTACGTTAGAGAAAGCGACAACCGCCTTGCCGTTGCGTTCCGTCTTGAATTTCTCAGCATCTTCTTTTCTTGAAAAAGGCACAGGCTCGAAACCCATCCCTCCGGTAACGTCGGTACCGGTCACGAAATAGACTTGTTTGGCATCGAGAATCTTTTTCGTGCCGTACTCGCTAACAAAAATATTTTTGATATTCGAGGAATCGAAACCGTACTTTAACGGATCGAGAAAGTATCGGAAAAAGTCTCCGGCTCCGTCGAAAGCGACCACCTTCCCGTCGTTAAAAACCACGGCGGCTGGGCCCATGCTCCCGGTATCGGCTTTCATGTTACAGACCGGGCAGAGCGCTGAGAGATCAATCTTGGATCCATCAGGAAGATCTACCGTCTGCGCGGCTACTGAGAAAATTGAAACAAAGGCAACGACTGCTATTACGGATGCTGCAAACAAAATTCTCACCAAGTTCGATGTAAGCATGTGGGACTCCTTTTGACGTCAGGAAGCACGGGCTTTCATTTTGAATTCCGTCTCCTTAACAAGGCAATAAATGGTAGGGACTACGAAGATGGTTATTATATCAATACACATTCCTCCGAAGCTTGGTAGGGCCATGGGCACCATAACATCAGCGCCCTTCCCCTGCGAGGTCAAGACCGGTATGAGTGCCAAAATAGTGGTAGCTGTGGTCATGAGAGCCGGCCTAACCCTTTTGAGGCCTGCCTCAACAGTTGCCTCCCTGATTTCGGACACGGAATGAAAAGAGTGTCTGGCAAAAACCTGATCGAGGTATGTCGAGTAAATCACACCATCGTTTGTGGCTATGCCGAACAGAGCCAGAAAGCCTACCCAGACTGCAACGCTAAGGTTGTAGGGACGAACTTGGAAAAGTTCTCGCATGCCCACCCCGAAGACGCTGAAATCAAGAAACCAGGGTTGAGCATAGAGCCATAGCATCAAAAACCCGCCTGACCAGGCAACGAAGATACCGGAAAACACATTTAACGAAGTCGGGATAGAACGGAACTGAAAATAGAGTACCAGAAAGATAAGTACCAGGGAGACGGGTATGACTAACCTAAGAGTCTGTTCCGACCGGACCTGATTTTCATAGGAGCCGGCAAATACGAACGATGTACCGGGGGGGACCACTAACTCACCAGTAGCGATCTTATGTTTCAAGAAATTATCGGCTCCCCGGACCACATCAACTTCCGCCTTCCCCGGTTTCTTGTCGAACAGCACGTAGCTCACTAGAAAAGTATCTTCACTCTTTATCATCATGGGACCACGTGTATACCGTATGGTCGCAAGATGATTCAATGGAATCTGAACACCCTCACTGCTTGAAACCAGTATCTTTTCAAGCGACTCCAGAGAATCGCGGAGTTCTCTCTGGTACCTTACACGCACGGGGTAGCGCTCTCGGCCTTCGACGGTCGTGGTTATTCGTTTGCCACCGATGGCTATTTCGATAACATCCTGGACATCTTGAATCTTGATGCCGTATCTCGCTATAGCCTTGCGATCGATGTCAATCTCCAGATAAGGATTACCGACGACGCGGTCCGCTATCACGGAAGACTCTTCGATGGATGGGACCTCTTTGAGAAAATGCTCAACCTGAAGCCCTACTCTTTCAATTTCGTCGAGATTCTTACCGCGGATCTTGACGCCCATAGCAGCTCTCATGCCGCTCTGGAGCATGACTATTCGAGCAGCAATCGGCTGAAGTTTGGGTGCTGATGTGCTTCCAGGCAACTTTGCAGCGTCAACCACTTCCTTCCAGATATCTGCTGGAGACTTGATATGGGGCCGCCAGTTTCTCAACGGCTTACCCGTGTCCGGGTCTATGACCCGCTGCCCGGTAACCTGATCGATTCCGTACTCAGGAAGATAATTGATCACCGTTTCGACCATGGACAAAGGAGCTGGATCCAGTGCACTCTCCACTCTTCCTATTTTGCCTACCACGGATTCCACTTCAGGGATTGATCGGATTGCCATGTCCTGTTTTTGAATGATGTCCAGTGCTTCACCGATGGATGCGTGGGGCATGGTCGTAGGCATGAACAGAAATGCTCCCTCGTCAAGATCCGGCATGAATTCCTTTCCCAGTCCGGGAAAGGCATGAGAGAACCTCGACCACAACCAGGTCGTTCGCACAAAGCTCACCCCATTGGCCTTGGAAGGAACCGCATCTGTTTTTACTTGCTGCCCATGATCGTGCTGAACGACAACTGCCTGCGTCCTTTGGCCTAGAATACTGTCGGTCATCCACGGGACAAACCCGAAAACAGTATCGAACCCGAGCCAGATCGTGAGCCCGAACACAACCAGGGATGCTGGAATGGCAAGAAAAGCAGGCTTGTGGTCAAGGCTCCACCTCAAGAATGGCCTGTAGAATGTGGTGAAGATCTTTCTCACTGCGAGT
>CAIXMD010000504.1 GCA_903920415.1 uncultured Desulfomonile sp. | reverse complement strand
CCAGTTCATCGAGCAGCGGAGTTGCGGTTAACTGTTGTGTTCCTGCATCGAGCAGCAGCAGCAGTGGATATGCGTATTGCTGTGTTCCTGCATCGAGCAGCAGCAGCAGCAGTGGATATGCGTATTGCTGTGTTCCTGCATCGAGCAGCAGCAGCAGTGGATATGCGTATTGCTGTGTTCCTGCATCGAGCAGCAGCAGTGGATATTGGCCGGCAAGCTCGTCCAGCAGCGGTTACTGGCCTGCGAGCAGTTCTTCCAGCGGTTGGTTCTAATAACCTATATCCGCGGTCTTAATTCATAAAAGGTAGTAGACGAGGCGATCAGCCCTAGGTGGATCGCCTCGTTTTTTTGTGGCCGATGCAAATGTTAAAAAATATGAAGCCGACTTCCCGAAACGTTTGTTCTTGGATCATCTGGGGCTTTCTCTTCAATTTTCTTCTGGTTCTGCAATTTTCTTGTGGGGGCCAGACTTACAAGAGTGAAAAAACCGAACATGCGATGAGACTGGCCGGAACATGGTCCCTTAAAGCGAGGATTGCACAAGGAGAAGAATCTCCCGTAACCGAGCGCTTCATGAAACTCGTCCTTCAGCCTGGAGGGACTTTCAGGGCCGAATATCGATGGGATCAGGCACAAGGCTGGATTCCTGCGGGGCAGGGAGGTTTCTCGTATGCCCCCCCCAACCTGACATTATTCTGGGAAGCCGGAGCAGTGTCGAATCTTTTAGTCAGCGAGATAGAATCGGATAAGATTCTACTCCATCACGGCCGCAACTTGGCTCCACTCAAAGACCAGGAACCGGATGAAATATTTGTTCGCCTGAAAATTGAGAAGGGACCAACCCGTTCACCATCCTGATACCCCACTCTTCATGCAAGGCGAAGAGGCCTTTATGAGATGGTCGGTCGCGTCTGTAGTGGGGTGGTCATCATTGGGTTGCCAGATTGATGAGCCCGCCGGCAAGAAGAATTTTTCTCTCTCTATCCGTCACGTCGATCCTGAGGGGAATTTTCTTTCCAGATGGAAGAACTTCGGCGATAAATTCGCTAGGTGAATGTTCAAGGGCATTTCTTAGCCCCCTAAGCATCAATGTATCACCCTGGAGCACGGTATCGTAGTCGCTGGGATTTACGAAAGTGATTGGCAATATTCCAAAGTTTATAAGGTTTGCCTTGTGAATTCGGGCGAAGTTTTTGGCAATTTTTGCTGATATGCCCAAAAAACGCGGCACAATGGCTGCATGCTCCCTGGAAGAGCCTTGTCCATAATTTTCTCCCCCCACAATAAACCCACCCCGGTTGCTCCGAGCCTTTAAGTGGAAGCCGGTATCTATATTGCTGAAGACGAACTCACTGAGCGCCTCAATGTTGCTCCTAAAAGGCAGAATCTTGCTTCCAGCCGGCATGATATCGTCTGTGGTGATGTTGTCACCTAGTTTAAGTAAGATTACCCCTTCGAGAGAATCTTCCAGGGGTCCCATTTTCGGAAATGGTTTTATGTTCGGTCCCGTCACGACCTGAACTTCTGACGAATCTTTCTCTGGAAACAAGAAGTTCTCGTCATTGATCAGGTACTTGGCTGGGTTCGAAACTTTAGGATAAACCCCCAGCTTTCTTGGGTCTGAAATTTTCCCGAAAATGGCGGATGCCACAGCCGTCTCCGGTGAGCAAAGGTACACATTGTCGGGAAAGGTTCCGCTCCGACCAGGGAAGTTTCTTGGGAAAGTTCTTAGAGAAACCGTCCCGGTAGCAGGGGCCTGGCTCATGCCTATACAACCGAGACATCCGGATTGATGGATGCGCGCTCCGCTCAAGATAAGATTCGACACCCCACCGGCTTGCGCGACGTTCAGCAATGCTTGACTGCTGCCGGGATTTATCTCAAAACTCACGTCAGGGTGACAATGGCGTCCTTCTACAGCTTTTGCAGTTATCATGAGATCGCGAAAAGACGAGTTTACCGAAGACCCGATGATTACCTGAGACACACTTATTCCTTCTACCTCGGACACCTTTTTCACATTGTCCGGTGAACTTGGACATGCGATCAGAGGTTCAAGTGCGGCCAGGTCGATGTCGATTGTAGAACTGTATCGAGCATCGTCGTCGGCTAGAATTTCCTTCCAGCTATCCAAACGGCCCTGGCTTTCCAGGAATTCCCTTGTCCGGTGATCGGAAGGAAATATGCTGGTTGTGGCACCTAATTCGGCTCCCATATTTCCGATGGTGGCCCTGTCCGTAGTCGAAAGGCTTTGTACTCCGGGACCGAAATATTCGAAAATCTTACCAACTCCGCCCTTCACAGTCAGACGCCTGAGCATTTCTAAAATTACATCCTTGCCCGACACCCAGGGCTCCAGGGTTCCTGTAAGTCTGACACCTACAATTTGCGGCATTATCAAATAAAATGGGTGGCCTGCCATGGCCATTGCCACGTCCAACCCACCGGAACCTATTGCAAGCATAGAGCTTCCACCATTGGTTGGTGTGTGGCTGTCGGAGCCAAGAAGGGTCTTACCCGGCACACTGAAACGCTCCAAGTGTACCTGGTGAGAAATTCCGTTGCCCGGTCTGCTGTAAATCACCCCGTATTTGGCGGCTACGGTCCTTAAGAACCGGTGATCATCGGCATTCTTGAAATCTGCCTGAATAAGATTATGGTCCACGTAACTCACTGAAACCTCAGTTTTTACGCGGGGGATTCCCATAGCCATGAACTCCAGGAAAACCATCGTTCCAGTGGCATCCTGAGTCAGGGTGTGATCAATTCGTAGACCAATTTCAGACCCGGATTCCAGCTTTCCTTTTACCAGGTGGGCCTCAATAATTTTTTCAGCAACTGTATGGCCCATGATTCATACCTCTTTCTCCGGCTCATCGAAAAGTGCCTGAAAAGTCGATGTGATTTTGCCGGTCAGTAAATGTCAGACTCAACAAACGGCTCAAAACAAGGCACCCTGGAATCAGTCCCCCAGGAGCGGAGACCATTGGTCCACAGTGTTTTTAACCATGGGATCCGCACCGCACCTTACAATCCTGTTATGACAGGGCAACAGAATATCTATTCCCATATCGCCGACGAGTTCCAGGGAGCGCTTCAAATCGGAAGGATTTGCGGAAAACAGGTCGTAGCGACCAATGGCACCATCGGCATAAATTGTGTCTCCAGACATCAACAACTTATGTTCTTCATTAAACAGACCGATGCTTCCTGCGCTGTGCCCCGGCAGGTGAATTACCCTCATGGATATTCCCCCCAGATCCAGAACCTCGTCACCAGAGAGCTTCCTATGTACCTTGAACCTGAAAAAACCTTCGGGTATCGTGTACTGGGACCTGATAACAGACTCGAACATGCTGTTTCCAAAAACGATCCTATCATCGCCCCTTTCGAGGTATGATGCTTCCTCATCATGAACCCAAACCTCAGCTTCAGGAATGGCTCTCAATAATTCCGGCAGGCATCCGATATGATCCATGTGGGTGTGAGTCATTATGATGCGCTTGATCTGCTCCGGGGCTATTCCAAAATTATCGAGTTCTTCTAGTTTATAGGAGCCCATCTCCATGAGTCCGCAGTCAACGAGTGTAAAATCGGTCGAACTGGGCTTGCCGATTACGTATACATGAGAATCGGGGAGAAATTTGTCCCGTCCCGGTATCCACCTGATGCCTTCAACTACGCTTTCGATCAATGTTTCACCTCTAAAATCCCGTTTTCACATCAGTACTAGCCTTAGTTGTCCCAGAATATCCACTCCCAATCGTCTACGGGAAGAAGATTCTTTTTGATCTGTTCTGTGTACTGATCCATAATAATCCATTCTCCTCTCCCGTAAGCTACCGGTTCTGGATTCCCCGGGTCAATCATGGAGAGTACGGTTCCTTCCGCAATGAAAAAACGCGGCGAGCGGGGGTTTCCTTTTATTCCAGCGGGTCGGCTCACGAAAAGGAGTTTTTCGCTATCCCCGACCGGACGTAGAAGAGTGAACTCCATTCGTACTGTCAGACCGGCGCCCTTGGTTGCCATGAACCCAGCCCATCCCGTGTTCTCATCAAAAATTGAGATAATTACCGCCGGATGCAACTCTCTCTTTCCTATGAGAAATAGTTGTGCCCTGTCCACATCATCGGTATCAGGGCCCCAAGGAGTAGTGATCACGGTAGAGCCGTTGTATGCATGAATGCGAAATCTACGCTGTAGCCCCACAACGGCACGATGGTGGCCGCACACGAAGCAATTTCTGTAATAAGGGAGTTTTCGCGGTTCTCCTGCCGGAGGAGGGAGAACCAGTCCTTTCTCTGCAATAATTCCAGCCGGCCTGATTTCTGCTCTCAGGTAAGGTCTCTTATCTCCAGTCTTGGTTATTCGAGCAACCAGGTTCATTCCATTGTCTGCAGGATCACGTTCCACAGCGAACGATACTTTTTCCCCTATACTGATTCCTGATCCACCGAATTTGAAGCTCACATCCACGGGGTACAAAGGGTGGCCGAATCTTCGCCACGCGTCCAAACATAATCCCATTGCTACCCCACCGTGAGGAAGTCCTATGACTCCTTCGTGATGCAATTCAAAAACAATTTCCGCCTCGAACCTGCCCGCGGAAGCGTCGACCGGGACCATGAGAAGGAACGGGTAATCACCAGTCAGGAATGAATGTGGATTGTGTTCGATAAACATACTGCCCTCCGGCTGACTTCGATGCATTCACTATCCTCATCTACCGGTCGATGTACAGCGACACGGCCTCTCCACCTCCCAGACACAAAGACGCCATCCCGGTCTTCTTCCCCCTGTTTTTCAGAGCATAGATGAGCGTGGTAAGAACGCGGGCGCCACTTGCCCCGATGGGGTGACCAAGGGCAACTGAGCCTCCGTTTATGTTACACTTCTCCAGGTCCAGCCCCAGCTCATTTATCACTCCCACCGTAGACCCCGAAAAAGCCTCATTAACTTCCATCAGGTCTATGGAGCGGAAATCCACTCCCTCTTTCGATGCCGCCTTTGGGATAGAGAAAATCGGGGCCATGAGAACATATTTCATGTCGAGACCGGCACTGGCCTGGGCGCCTATCCTGGCGAGAATTCCTAGCCCTCTCTCCTTTGCTATATCCTCAGCCATGACACACAACGCGCTGGCGCCGTCGGAGATTATGGATGAATTACCTGCCGTGGCGTAGCCGTCTTTCTGGAAGGCCGGCTTCATCTTGCTCAAGGCATCATACGACGTATCTTTGGGGCACTCATCGGTATGAAATATCTTTGGGTCACCTTTTTTTTGAGGGATCTCCACCGGCAAAATCTCTTCTTTGAAGCGACCTTCCTCAATTGAGTCCATGGATCTCCGATAGCTAAGCGCAGCGTAACGGTCCTGATCCTCTCGAGACACATTGTATTTCACACTGCACAGATCATTGCTTATGCCCATGTGGAAGTCATTCACAATGTCCCAGAGGCCGTCATGTACCATGTGATCCACGAGGGCGCCATTTCCCATACGATATCCAAACCTGGCTTTTTCGAGATAATAAGGCGCATTGCTCATGTTCTCCATCCCACCCGCTATGACGATATCGGCATCTCCGAGTTGAATTGCCTGAGCAGCTAGCATTACGGCCTTGAGTCCCGAACCGCATACCTTGTTTATCGTAAAACATTGGGTCTCGAAGGGAAGTCCCGCCTTCAAAGCAGCTTGACGGGCCGGGTTCTGTCCATAACCGCAAGGGAGAACAAGGCCCATGATGACTTCATCTACATCAGTTTTCTCAATGCCTGCCCTTCTAACAGCCTCTTCAATAACGAGGCCCCCGAGCTTTGTAGCTCCGATACCACTGAGGCCACCACCGAATGATCCCAGCGGCGTACGGTTGGCGCTGACTATAACTGCTTCACGCATGCCGCTCATCCGCACTCCTTTCTTTTCATGGAATTATCTAATTAAAGATTGGTAAACTACCCGTTTATAGGTATCTCTCTATCAGTATCTCCGCAATCTGAACAGCGTTCAATGCCGCGCCCTTGAGTATATTGTCCGAAACAACCCACAAATTTAGTCCATTGGCAACGGAATCGTCCTCACGAATGCGTCCTACAAGGGTGTAATCCTCTCCAGCGGCAAGCGCAGTAAGCGGATATTTGTTTTTTGATGGATCGTCCAGTACCTTTACACCCGGAGCGGCCCGTAGCAACTCACGGGCCTTTTGGGGAGTAATCTTTGTCTCCGTCTCAACGTTTATTGACTCCGAGTGTCCTAAGAAAGTTGGAACTCTTACGGTAGTGGCAGTGAGACGTATGGACGGATCCAGTATCTTCCCGGTCTCCCATACCATTTTCATCTCTTCCTTGGTATAACCATTTTCCAGGAAGACATCGATATGAGGAATGCACTCAAAGGCTATCCGGTGGGGATAGACTTTGGTAGCTACTGTTTTAAAAGGCTCTAAGCCTTGACAAAGTTGAGCCAGGCTATCATTCTTGGTCCATTCTATCGATGTCGACATATCCCGTGACTGGACCAGCATCTCTTCCAGTGCGTCCTTCCCGGTGCCGGAAACGGATTGATAAGTCGAAACCACGACACGCTTTATCTTTGCTTCATCATGTATCGGCTTCAATACTACAACCATCTGGATAGTTGAGCAGTTCGGGTTCGCAATG
>CAIXMD010000503.1 GCA_903920415.1 uncultured Desulfomonile sp. | reverse complement strand
CCGATCTTCTACAATCACCTCTGGGGAAAACTTCAAAATGGCTTGACCGACAAATTCGGCAACCGCCCCCGCAACCGCAGCCATTGGCCCGGTACCGGCTTTTTTCCCGGCCCTGATCATTCGAGCTACCACTGGAGAATCAACAGGATCCTCTTCGATTGGGATGAGGCTCGTCAGAAATTCCGGTCTATGGGCAATGGACCATTCGATTTGTGATCGACACTCACGTATGAGGCGTTCAGTCTCAGGCTCCAAAAATGAATGCGCCTTGACGTAGAGGTCAGACGTCTCAACGACCACCCTGAATGTCTTAAAACGCTCAGAGCCCTCAAAATCTCTATAAGTTCTTGGCTCGAATACGAAAAGCGAAGTCATCCCAGATTTCGAAACCCTTCAAATGGGACCGAAGGCAGCGTCTCCTGAGGCTCACCTAGAAGAAAAGTGCCTGATTCGATCCACTCCTTGAGAGTCCTTGCTATCTCTAAGGCCCCTGGATAGCTTGAGAGAGGAGCGACGGAAACCTTTTTCCCTTCCACCGTTATTTCCCCGGACTTAAGCTGTCCACAAGTAACGTAGGTAATTGCCTGGCCGCCACTTTCAGGATAATCTTTCCCGTAATCGACTACGGGTACAAGTATTTCGTCATCCGCTACTGCCGCAAACATGGCCATTTGCTCATCAAGTATCGGGATAGGAACACCAATTCCTACATTCAAGGAACACCCATATCCAGTCAGAGAAGCCCCCCTCAAGAACCGTGAGGACATGCCCTTGAGATCACCCCGCACGGATATGGTCCCGGCACCTCCCATGACAACGCCGTTTTCGGACCTCTTGACTCCAGGATTGTGCTGAGTGCCGGCTCCTATTACATAGCCTATTCCTCCCCCAAGGAAAATTCTCGTTCCTATCCCTATTGTCCTGTAAAAAGGATCATTGAGCAGTGGACTTAGTTGCCCTGCAGTCGAATAGTTCGCATTCATACAGTCAGGTCTCAAAATTCCCATGTATGTGTAAATGGTTCTTTTGGACAGATTAACGGCACAGTTATAATTTTGATAGCAATTTCTGGGAGATAGCAAATTTGCGTCGACGAAATCCGTCAAGGTCATCTTGCCTTCGTGATGTCGCTTCGGGTAACAATCGGTTCCATAAGACGAAGCTTGCAGGAGTACTTCACGACCTGACACCAAATCTTCTATCACATGGCCGCCACCGTAGCGAAAACGTCCTGGAAAGACCTTGTTGAGAGGATCGTCCTCCCTTGCCTGGGTTGCCCCGATGTAACAATCCACCGCAGCGATACCCGCGTATGCCTCCACACCGTTCAGATAAACCTTATTTGCCTTAATCCTGGGTTTGGTATGCCCGAAATTGAGAAACGCTCCGGAAGAGCACATTATTCCGAACGTGCCGGTAGTAACCACGTCTACTTTCCTGGCTGCTTCTCTCGGTCCCAGTTCTTTAGTTATCCCTACCATCTGGTCAGCGGTGACCACTACCGCTTTGCCTTCCTTGATTTTCCTGTTGATCTCGGCAAATGTCTTACGCACCTGGAAATCAGACATTACAAACCTCCCAGAAGACTACGCACAAATCCTGAGCAATAAAATCCAATTTACCCTTTTTGAGTGCCTCGGTCAAGAATCACTGAAGATAGTTCTACAGGGAAAAAGAGCGAAACCCTCATTTGAGGCCTGGCGCGCCGTAAACGGCGCTATCTCCAAGATCCTCTTCAATCCTGAGCAGTTGATTATATTTTGCTATGCGATCCGTCCGTGAGGCCGACCCGGTTTTGATCTGCCCCGTTCCGAGACCAACAACCAAATCTGATATTGTCGTGTCCTCGGTCTCACCGCTCCTATGAGAAACTACAGACGTGTACCCGTTTACGAGAGCAAGGCTTACGGCTTCTATGGTCTCGGTGAGGGTGCCTATTTGGTTGAGCTTGATTAGAATTGAGTTACCTACTTGGAGATCTATCCCTTTTTGCAGGAGTTCTCTGTTCGTCACAAACAAATCGTCACCTACAATCTG
>CAIXMD010000502.1 GCA_903920415.1 uncultured Desulfomonile sp. | reverse complement strand
TATGTGCCACATAGCTCCCCCCTTGATCTCATGCATGATTTGGTATAGTGAACCCTCAGCAAGCGGTCCTGAAGGAATAACTCACTATTACTAGAGGCCGTAATTGATTATAAATAAGAAAAAAATTCTCGCCGCACTGACGATTTTCCTTAAGGCTTTGATGATTCTTATCAGCGGCTATCTCCTTATTATTATAGTAATAGTACTATGGACTTTCGAGGTTAAACTCCAGCGTTGGCCGATTTTCATCTATTCGGCCCCCTTTTCGCTCCGCATAGGTGACGACATCAACTATGTCCGTCTATTAGAGCGTTTGGGCAGGCTGGGCCATGTAGGGAATGATGTCGTCGTACAGGAGCCGGGCCAGTGGACCCTGTCCGGCTCGGAGTTGAGCATTTTCTTAAAGTATAGCCCTTTGAAGGGTCTAGGCATTGTGAGCGGTCCAGTCGGAATATCCTTGGATTGGAACAAAATTCGCTCCATTCACCTCGTGCGGGCTGTGGAAGACGTTAATCAGATCACCTTTGAGCCGGAGCTAATCAATATTATTCCTGCTCGCGGTTGTGGGCCTGAGTTATGCCGTCCGGTGTCTCTGGAAAACGTCCCACCTTTGTTGAAGAACGCAATTATTTTGACGGAAGACACTCACTTCTTTTCTCATAGCGGCATAGATCTGACTTCGATTCATAGGGCCTTCAAGACAAATATCAAGGCTGGGCGTTATGTACAGGGCGGAAGTACAATTTCTCAGCAGTTGATTCGAATGACTCTCTTGACTCCCGAGAAGACACTCTGGAGAAAAGTTAACGAAATTCTACTCGCTGTTGGGGCTGAAGCGATCTACAGTAAGAAGACAATTCTGCAGGCCTACTTAAATCGTGTTTACCTGGGGCATTGGGGAGCTTTTCCCATACGAGGTATTGCAGAGGCATCAAGACACTTTTTTGGAAAGGATTTACCCGAACTGGATCCGGCAGAGTGTGCCCTGTTGGCAGCCACCATCCGGGCGCCCAACGTTATAAACCCACACCGCCATCCAGAGAGAGCGCACTCCAGGAGGAATATGGTTCTGGGCCTCTTGTTCAAAGCCGGAGAAATTTCCAGGGATGCCTACGAGGAAGCCTCTGAGAGTACAGTCAAAATGAGAAAACCCGGATGGACCCCGGTAAGGGCGGACGCGTTTGTGGATCTGGTCAAGGTTCATCTCCATGCTGAACGAACCAGTGCAGGGCCAGGCCGACAAGATGTTGTCACATCACTGGACCCTCTGATTCAGACAGACGCCGACCTCGAACTGAAAAAATTGGGTGATGCCGCTGTTCAATCTTACCTTATACTGTTGGCACCTCAATCAGGTGAGATAAAAGCATTCATTGTTCCCAATCCACAAAAATGGACTGGAAGCGGCGGAAACTTGGAGACCGTCCTTCCTTTTGTAATAATCCCGGCACTGGTTTCGGAAAAGCACGACCAGGTCAGATACACTCTTACATCTGATTTGTTCACTGGGAGTCAAGAAGGCATACCGCTGACGTTTAGGCAAGCATTTCAAAAGGAGCGGCTTCTCTTGCTGGAGAAGCTGTGCGCATCGTTAGGCCCGGATAAAATAGTATCGGTACTGAAGGAATTCGGAATCAATGCGAGCTTGAAAGACCACCGCGAAATTATAATTGCCCCTATTACGCCGATGCAGATGGCTCAGATCTATTCTCTGTTGGCCACACTAGGAAACGCGCCCTCACTGGGGGCTGGAGTCAAAGTATTGGACGGAATTTCTCAGGGAAAGACGCTTGAAAGAAAGAAAGTTTCCGCCGAGCCTCCAATTTTATTTTTGGTCAACTATCTCTTGAAAGGACTGCAACCGGCTAACGAAAAGGATATAGGACCTGACAACACGTGGTCAAAACTGTCGACCTTCAAAGCTAGAGACTTGGAAGGCAGTTGGAACATCGCGTACCGAAGTGATTCCTTGCTTTTGGTTCGAACTCCCGGCCACGATATTAAGGAGGCCAAAATCATGAATATGGTGTCCAATCTCCTGCCCCAAGCAAAAGCGGGTTCAGAAAATAATGCTCAAATACCGGAAGGAGTTTTTTTCAGGAAAATATGTGTCCTGTCAGGGTTGTTGGCAACCTCCACCTGCCCCCAGGTAATCAGGGAACCATTTCTCAAAGGAACGCAGCCCCTTCAATGGTGTCCGTATCGTCACGAGGCAAATCCGGTTCGTTCCGATACCAGGAACTAAGATGAAGCGAGCTTTGGGATGCAGCGGACAGGTAGGAAATTGGAATGAGACGCTTCGAAAGTTGCGGTGATGGGAAAGCCTTAATCAATAAGAGGAGGAGTTCATGGACGACTTTGTGAAAGCTCACGAGAAGATAATTATAGACACCACAATAGAATCGTTAGAGAAGCATGGCTTCAATGCCAGGTTTCTCCCCAATAGGGAAGAAGCGGTTCGATTCATCCTGGATCTCGCAGCGGACTGCGATTCGGTAGGAATAGCAGGCACACATACGGTACGTGCCTTGGGTGTGGTCCCCATGCTCGAGAGGGCGGGCAAGACAGTTTACGACCACTGGTCGCTAAAGCCCGGAACCCCTGAAGAACTGGATTGCCGCAGACGTCAAATGCAATCCGATCTCTTCCTTGTCTCGGCAAATGCTTTGACCATGACTGGTGAAATAGTCAACCGCGATGGCTGCGGAAATCGAATCAATGCTATGACCTTCGGTCCTCGGAAGGTACTCGTTGTTGCCGGCAAAAACAAGATAGTTTCTGATCTTGATGCGGCTATTGCCCGCTTGGAGGAGGTTGCAGGTCCAACCCGAGCGATGAGTCTGAACAGGAAAACTCCTTGCGTGAAAACCGGATATTGTATGGACTGCGATTCCCCTGAGAGAATATGCCGTATCACCAGTATTATCCACCGCCAGCCAATTTTCAGCAATATCACCGTGTGCATCTTGGACGAGGATTTGGGCTACTAGAATGGATATAGAGATCACTACTCCCAACAGGATCGACTTGGCTGGGGGCACCACCGATCTGCATCCTCTCTATCTTTTCTTGGAAGGAGGATGCACGGTCAATTTGGCTATATCGGTCAATAGTTGTGTCAATTTGCGGACTCAGGCCGACAGGTCCGTTTCGATATTTTCCAAGGACCTCGGGGAGTCCCAGCGCGCACGCGACCCGATAAGCCTGGATACGCACGGTCCTTTGGGTTTAGTGGCACGTACTGTAAAAGTATTACCGCCAGAGACAGGCCTAGACATAACAACTTTTAATGAGGCTCCCGCGGGTTCCGGACTAGGCGCGTCAAGCGCTTTGACAACGGCATTGCTCGGGGGCCTCTTAAAACTACGTGGGTGGGAAAAAAGCCCTGATGACCTCATTCGCCTGGCAACCGACATTGAGACCGCGGCCATAGGGGTTCCCGCCGGCTCACAAGACCATATTGCAGCATATTATGGTGGGATTTCTCTCATCGATTTCGGTTATCACGGATTTGTCAGGAGAGATTGCACCTTGGAGCCGCAATGGAAGGACCGACTTGAGGAGATGATTATCCTCTCTTATACCGGCGAAGGGCGATTCTCAGGAATGAACAATTGGGAAATAATTAAAAATTTTATTGACGACAGGGATTCAATCAGAGAAAAGCTTCTTCAGATAAGGGACATCGCCCTCGAAATGTGTGATGTAGTTATGGACGCACAATGGAACAAACTCCCTGCCTTGGTAAATCGGGAATGGACCTTGAGACGGTCTCTGGCTGCAGGAGTCACCAACGCGCGTATAGATTCCATAATGGCTTCAGCAGTAAAAGCAGGGGCCATAGCGAACAAGATTTGCGGCGCCGGTGGAGGAGGGTGCATGATAACCCTCGTGGAGAACAAAAAGCGTTCGGCTGTGGAACAAGCAATTTTGGACGAAGGCGGGCTGGTCATTCCATTCAAGATCAATACAACCGGAATGACTATAACCCAATCGGGATCCTAATCGATGACAAAGAATGATTCTGATACTATCTTGCCAGGCCAGTGTGTGCTATAGAGGAAAGTGACTTTCTTCAATGTACCATTCAAGAGGGTCGATCAGGTTCAGAATGAAATTTGAAATGGCGAAGTTTAGAAAAACTGGTGTGGAGAATTAACGCATTAACTCATACGGATTGCTTGGCAAAATCCGAATTTCAAACTGTGGAGGCATGTTCATGCAAAAAAGTAAGTTCACGAAATCCCTAATTTTCCTTATGACAGGAATGTTTTTGCTCGTATCCGTGCTGGCAATGGCCGCAGAGAACCCATGGTTCGTGATCAAAGACACCAGAGGCGTCTGCTCGGTAAGACAGGCTAAAGCTAAGACACCTAAGACCATCGCTGGTCCTTTCGCAACAAAGGCGGAGGCTCAGAAAGCAAAAGAAGAAAGCTGTGCCAAGGCTACCCCGGCTTCACCCAAGAAGGAACCGGCAAAAAAACAGCTTTAATTAGACCTGGCACTCTGGAATCGTGCAGTCTTAAGGGACCGGGTTCCCGAGAGCTTTGCACTATACGGACGGCTTTTGGGACAGTTTGTCGGTCTCGACAAAAGACGAACTTTTAGGGCACCCTTACTAGCGTTGATTAATTGCTCGCTGGAAAATGGTGCCCTGAGAGAGACTTTGCATAATAGCCGAAGGCTAGCCGTGAGAGTGATCTCACATGTAGCCTAACTCCATAAGACGTTTCTTCACTATCTCTTCTTCTTCGGGTGAGAATCCCTGTGTCGAAGTGGGAAGGGAGATGTCTTTTTTTTCCTGCAAACCCTGCTTGGTCACTTTCCGGCATGGAGCGTTTTCATAAGGAGCATCGGGATCCAC
>CAIXMD010000501.1 GCA_903920415.1 uncultured Desulfomonile sp. | reverse complement strand
TGTTAGGGCTGCTCAACCCGACAATGGGTACGGTAAGGGTATTTGGTGTACCGCCTGGAGAAGCTCGCTTCAGGATGGGCTACATGCCTCAACACACTCATCTGGATCCTCTATTTCCTGTGAGCGCCATGGATGTGGTGCTCATGGCCAGGCTGGGCCATAAACGACTTATCGGTTCGTATTCGAGAATTGACAAGGCGGCGGCTGAAGAAGCTTTGCGAAAGTTGCAGTCATGGGACCTTCGAAATAAACAGTTTTCTTCTCTGTCCGGAGGCCAGCGCCAGAGAGTCCTCATTGCAAGGGCTCTGGCCTCCGGGCCCGATCTGTTACTCCTCGACGAACCAACCGCAGGTCTTGATCTCACGGTTGAGACGGAACTCTACGATCTCCTCAGTGGAATAACCGAAGACTTGACGGTCGTAATGGTTTCTCACGACCTTGGGTTTGTATCCAGACTGGTGAACAAGGTCGTGTGTGTCAAGAGAATGGTCGTGGTCCACCCTACGAGTGAAATCACCGGCGAGATCATTAACGAAATTTACGGATCGCCGATGAAAATCGTGAGGCACGACTTGAGCAACTCGGGAGCAAGTCATAAGTGTATCAGTTCCTGAACGATTTACTGCAATTCAATTTCCTGCAGCATGCACTTCTCAGCGGTATTCTCGCGAGCGTAGCTTGTGGGGTGATTGGAACGTTCGTTGTAGTCAGGCGGATTACCTACATAGCCGGCGGCATATCCCACACAGTGCTCGGCGGCATGGGGGCGGCCCTTTATCTCCAGAGTGTTTATCACTGGGAAAGCCTCAATCCGATTTACGGAGCTGTGGTGGCTGCACTCTTGGCTGCTGTGGTAATAGGCCTGGTGAGCCTGCGAGCCAAACAGCGGGAAGACACCGTGATCGGAGCTTTGTGGGCAGTGGGAATGGCAGTGGGAATCCTCTTCATCTCTCGTACACCCGGTTACAATTCCGACCTAATGAGCTATCTCTTTGGGAACATCCTCCTGGTTTCAGCCGACGACTTATGGCTGCTTGTTGGACTCGACATACTCGTATTGGGTTTGGGGATAGTTTTCTATAATCAGTTCTTGGCTGTGTGTTTTGACGAAGAATTCGCGCGGCTGCGTGGATTGAGGGTAGACTTCTATTACCTGCTCCTGCTCTGCCTCACGTCCCTGACGGTTGTGGTTCTCGTTACCGTAGTTGGAATCATCATGGTAATTGCTCTGCTTACCCTACCAACGGCCATTGCAGGTTTTTTTTCAAAGAGCCTCAAACATATGATGGTGCTGTCGTCCCTGTTCTGCATGGCATTTACCACCTCAGGGATTGTTTTGAGCTACGGTCCGAACTTTCCCACGGGTGCGACTACAATCGTAATAGCCGGAGCAGCTTATCTTATGTTGATAGTATTCAAAGGATTGGCAGGCCTTCGTCGCTCCGGACTTGATCGTTGAGACAGAACCACAAGTTGACTTTTCGGTAAATGATCGTTAAGCTCGATCAAAATTGTCTTCGCTAATGGGAGGGAGCACAATGAATCGAGTCGTGGTCATTGGACTTGTATGTGTTCTGGCGTTTACTCAATCCAGTTGGGGCAAGAACGCTCAGTCCGAAAACATCGCCGGAGGACTTTGTGATATTGTTATAGATATCGTTACGGCCCCTTGTTATCTCTTGGCCGCTTGCCTTGGCATGGATAACCAACCTTGTTTGACCCCGCAAAAAAAGCTAGTCACATGTGTGCCCGCCAAAACGGTTTCTCATAGTCCTTACCAAAGCGCCTCTCAAAAAAAGATTCCCGCGGCGTCCCCACCTGCACCCCCCAGGACAGTCCGCCAGATGCAATCTGAAACGCCTCGGGCAGGAGAAGCCGATACACGGCATTCTGCACCACCGGTGAAAATTGAAAAATTCATCCCTCAGGACAAACAGCTCTCTCCTGAGCCACTACCACGAGAGGTGAGGCTTCCTGAGCCGACCCTACCACCTCCCCCATCATTTCCGCAGCCGCCAGCGGTAACAAAGTCCGTTCCACCTGAGGAACTGTTGACGGTTCCATCAAAACAGGAAATTCTTGAAAAAATTCATGGCAGTGATCCTCGGACAAGCTCAACGGAAGTTACTCAGCAGCAGTCAACTGTCAAAATGGTTGAGCCGGCCCCCATTGCGGATGTCAAGACTGATAAGAGCAAACCGGAAAAAAAGTCAAAGAGCGGTTACAAGTCACCATGCATGCCCGTTTATCCCATGTCGCCATGCATGCCCAGGTATTACTTTCGCTGATTCGCTGGGATGACGGTTTTACCGAGTTCTGCAAGTAGATCTATTGGTATAGGCTTTCAATAAGGATCATGGTGATTCCTTCAGACTTAGGCCGTCATCAAAATCCGGCATCGCCAGGTTTCTTCGCGCAAGCATCCAGTACGGCGTTCCTCTTGGAGAGTAGGATGAAAACCGTATTGTCGCCGGGCTTCTCCCACGAGTTTATCATTTCGTCTGCCCACGCTTCGGCATTTTTTATTGCCTTCTCTGGCGCTCCTTTCATTCGGGGACCGTATTCCTGTTTGACTTTTTCCAACATATCATTTCGTTGTTCGCTTTTGTACGATCTGACCACCTGTTCGCTAGCTTTCATAAATGCAAGCACCGCTTCACAGGGACTCATGTTATCGGGAGCCTTCGACATTTTTGGCCGGGCCCCGGTCAGTGGTGTGCCTTCGCCCC
>CAIXMD010000500.1 GCA_903920415.1 uncultured Desulfomonile sp. | reverse complement strand
TTACGAACTTTTTCCTGTCCGCCTTCGTCGTCTTGGCCATTTTTGTGTGCTCGGCAACGTTGACCCTTCTCATCGTGTCGACATTGTCGCCCAGCTCTTTTGCGAAGTCATCCAAATCTTTTACAAGCTTTTTCCCGTCCGCCTTCGTCGCCTTGGCCATTTTTGTAAGCTCGGCATTGTTGACCCTTTTCATCTCGCTGACATTGTCGCCCAGCTCTTTTACGAAAGTGGCGCGCTCTCGTTTAGTGGTGACTGCCATGTTCTTTCGAGTTTTGTTGAAACCCGTTATGAGACCTAGCACACGCTCGGCTACGTCTGAAACAAACTCAGAGTTAACCTTTTTCGTGTTAAACGCCATTTCCGCATGGGTCTTATCAAAGACATTCAGGAGTCCACTAACATCCGATTCCAGACTTGACACGTAAGCCTTGCGAGAATCCCGCAAGGACTTGCAAGAATCCCTCAAAGATCCGATCTCTCCGACAAGTCTGGTCATGTCATCAGTCAGAGTACCCATTACTCCTCCTCTATGAAAGTTAACCCGACTCACTTCCCAACCTGTCCTGTTGGATCAGGTTGCTCGTTAATGTCGGGTTTCGCTGGACCCCAAAGCTTCGGGGGTAGCTAGTGCAGCTCCCCCCATAGCCATTGGGAATCTAGAGGCAGATGCCTCACGCAGGAGCGGCGGCGCTGGCGGTGAGACCAATAGCTTCGGCGTATTTCAGGTAGGTCTCTACTGATGCGATGACAACCCTCGCCTCGATGGAGAGCAACTCGATGCCGACCAACGAAACCTTCACCCATGCATCGATGACGATACCTTTGTCCAGGATCCTGTCTACAACTTCCGCCAGGCTGGACGAATCGGTTGACTTTTGAATCTTTGCCATTGTAATTTCCTTCCTCTCTTAGAATCTGATTTTGTTGATTCCGTTTTTTTTTGGCATGCCGATCATTGACTCTTGCTAGATTCGTGCCAAGTTTAATTAGGTTCGCTCTGCCGAGAAGTTGCATATTTCTGATACCCGCTCTGATACCGAAGAATGAAGCAATCAAACTGAAAACCAGCTATGGTGAGATGTTGAGAATACGTATAAGGGTGATGATGGATCTTCAGCATGCCATGTGTTTTTGTGCGGTATTTCATGGTCTTATGAGGACGGCTTTGCCGGAGACGTGGCAGAGATCGATTTCAGTGCATTCTGAAGAAATCAGGGAGTTGATGCTATGGAAACGGTTCCATAACTATGGTATGGATTCCCTATTTCGCAGGGTCAACACTCTTTCAAGAGCAGTTCTTACGGGCAACGAGAGAGGGGCGCGTTGATTACGGCTTGTGAGATATTATTTAGCTGCGGGCTCGCCTGGAAGAACAAAGTTGTAGGGAGGCCACGGGCCGCTGAGCATAAGCCTGGCAGTCTCTGCTGAGACAAGTTCTGCGAAGGTTTGCCGGAACCGACTCAAGGTGTCTTTAGGAACCAGGAAATACAGGGAGAGCAAGATGGCGTTTGAACTGTCTTGCTGAACCTCTAATCTTGAAAACTCGCTCCTGAACCTTCTGAACATCCCGGCAAAAGCGTCACGAAACCTTTCGGTGGCCCGTTGGTTATTCTCGGACAGTAACGACTCTGCGCTATAATGGTTTTTGCGGCTCGATAGATACAGTTTCCCCGGATTGGCGGCATCCGAAGACGAGGTCCCCAAGGAGTCATCCCGCTCTACCGGCGGAATTTCCCACCCGTCCATGATTGCCCTAATCCCCATCTCCACACAGCCTTCAAGATCCTTAAGTATTTCCCTGTAGTGTTCGGCACGATTGCTGAGCAATCGGTCCACATCTCCATGTTCATCGAGTACCGTGCCGAAGCGAAAGGGTACGACGGTAACCTGGTTGAAAAAAGATTCAATCACTCGGTGATAGTTTATCATTTCCGATATCTCGCGCGCCTCTACGATACTTGAAATTTCGGAGTATACTGCGCAAAGCCCTTGCATCTCTATCACGTTAACAGGATGACCATCGGTAGGCGGTAAAACAGATATGTTTCGGTCTCGAGGATTCTCAAAGATGCAGTAGATCAAGTACTTCATTCCTGGGCTTCCATCTCCAGAACGGGGGTAAAACTGTAGGGCGGCCACGGACCTGACAGTTCAAAGGACAAGCCGTACGAGTTGTACTCGGCGTTGGCTTTTTGGACCCGACCCTTGAAGTCCTCCTCATTGGTGCGATCAACGAGAAATGCCCAATTGGCAACAGTTTCTACCTCGCTTCCCTCCTGAGCCTGAAACACTATCTCCCGCCTGTGCCAGTCCGCAGACCTCTCAGTGAACTCGATGCTCGCAGCCTTCAAGATGGCCTTCATCCAGCTACCAATCTCTTTTTCGACTGCCGCCTTGATCTGCTGCTCTTTGAAGTAGCGCATCCCCTGTGACAGAGATGCGAGGACTTCTGACTGATCTGCAAATTTCTCGGAAACGAGTCTGTCCCTTACTTCAGCCCTGGACAACAGAACTTTCACGGCCCATTCGTCCTTGTCAGTCACCCAATCCAGGAAATCGTTTATCTGTGCAAGGTTGCTTTTCAAGAGCCGCCTTAGACTGTCAATTGACGAAAAAAGAGTGCCGAATCGTGCAGGAAGCACTGGGGCATGCTGCGTCGCGTACTCGATGACTTCTCCGTGTCGTACGGCTCTCGGTCCTACCCAAGCCAAATCCTGCAACCTGGTCTCCGCTGACGGGCCGGAAAAATCGTCAAT
>CAIXMD010000499.1 GCA_903920415.1 uncultured Desulfomonile sp. | reverse complement strand
CGCCAGCGTTCGTTCTGAGCCAGGATCAAACTCTCCAGTTAAACTGAAAGATCCTATAAACGTTGACCCGAACGTCCTGCTATTCAGTTTTCAAAGATCAACAGGGTTTATGCTGAAACCAAAACCCCTTTGTCCCACTCTACTACCCAGTAAAGTCAACTGTCAAGCAAAAAGGTTCCCACCTTTTTTGCTCCCCGGCTTTAGGGGAAGCTGAATGTATAACCCCCTCCGAAAAATCTGTCAAGGCAAATAAACTATGCTGACCAAAAAAATACCCGCAAGGCCAATATTTCTGCTGATACACCACCTCCTCCACCTTATGGAGGCTCGATTCAGCACCACCTGCGGACCCTTCAACTTTTCAAAATGCACCCGCGACTATTCCGACGCGCTGCTATCCATTTGAGTTTATGCAAGGAATTTTACACAAGCAAGTCTCCGGAGAGATCTCATGAGTTCGGGACGACAAGACAAGAGTTCGTTCCGGAGAGGCGACGAAAACGTTTCTGCAATGAAGTCGCCCGTTGAACAGCAACTTGGTACAATCCGTATCAGGCGGATTTTTTAGCCGGCTCAGGCCACAGCACCTGAAGCGCGTGAGAAGGACAGGCCTGTTCGCACAAGCCGCATCCCACACAGGACTTGGCTTCGTAAAGGCCGGCGATGGACTCCCCATCAATGTCAAGCATGGCGAGCGCTTGGAAGGGACACACCGCCACGCAGACTTCGCAGCCGACACAATCCTCTTTCCAGACGTAAGGCTTTGGCCAGTCAGTTCTTTTAATTCTGGGGGGCTTGTTGCCTTGGGGGTCGCGGATGGCGCCGTACGGGCATCCTCTGGCGCACACACCGCATTCAATGCATCGGGTGACATCGATGCTGTGTGGTTGTTTCTTCTCTCCATTCGAGGCACGAGTGGGACAGGCTCTTGCGCATGTCTGGCACCCTTTGCACTCTTCCGTGACTATCACATAGGCCATGAGCGTCGCTCCCTTCGTTCTAATGCAAGCATATTGATTGTAAGAAACTTCAAGAGGTTCCCAAGGATGGGCACCTCCCAGATTACTTCGAACAATTGTGGGCTGTCAAGATGGCTGAAAGAGCCGTTTCCAAAAAAACTTGGGCAGCGCGCCGGCGAGGTAAACGTCAATAACAAGAATAGGCTCCCTTGGTTTCACGAGAGCCTTTCTTGTTTCCTAATACATCTACTCCGACACGTCATCAGAGCAGAAAAATCTGCCTGAGGAATCAAGTTTTTTCATTACATTTCCGGTTATTCGTTGACTGCTTCAACGCTCTTTACAGAAGGAACTTTTTCTTTGAGGATTCTTTCGATCCCCATTTTCAGCGTCATTTGACTCATGGGGCATCCTCCGCAGGCGCCCGTCAGTCTCAATTTTACAATTCCATCATCCGTCACATCGACAATTTCAGCGTCCCCGCCGTCAGCCTGAAGCTGCGGGCGAACTATGTCCAGGGCCGCTTGGATTTCTTCTCTCATTCTCTTACTCCTTTCGAATAATTCACCTGATACGTACACATGAAAACTATTTAATCCTACCATACGGATGCTGCTGGAACAAAAAAGATTCGGCTTCTTTCAAGGTCATGGAAGGCACTTCAGCCGGCAGACACCTCTCGTGTCTCTGCATAAATTTTTTTGCACATATACACGCCTTCACGAGACCAGCCACATCGCATAATCGATTGATTCATACGCCCGAATGCCGTCCTCCACGAGTCAATTTCCACCTGTCCAGCAGTTTGACAAGATCATCACCCGTTATAACGACTTCGCAGGCAGTGTCGGAGTCTCTCTCCAAGGCATGGCGCGCAGCCCTTAGTATGACACGCCGACAAACATCCTCTATGTCCCCCCCGGTGAGACCCTCGGATTCTTTTGCAGCAGTTGCATAATCTCCGCTGAACGCGACTCTGTCCTTATTCAAATACATTTCGAACAGTAGGGCTCGGTCTTCGGAATTGGGAGGATTGATCGTAAGTTTGTGACCGAAGCGTCCTGTTGCACGGAGGACAGGGGGCACATCTTCTGGTCGAACCGCCGTCGCTATCACGACAATTGGTTTTTCTCCGCTGTTGGAATTCATTTCCATTGCGAGCTGGTTCACCACCCGCTCCATGAACATGGAATCTGACCCCCCCGATGTTGCCAGAGAGTCGATTCCGTCCAGGATTACGATGGTGGGAGCCATTTGCCGGGCCTGCCGAAACAGCTCCCTAAAGTTGCGCTCGCTTTCTCCCATGTACTTTGAGAGCAACTCAGGCCCCCTAATCTGTATGACGTTGAAGCCGCTCTCCTTTGCTAGAGATTTTGCCATGAGGGTCTTTCCCACGCCGGAAAGGCCGGTCAGTAGGAGTCCGGCAGGGCGATTCACCCCTAGGCCTGACAGAAAAGAATCATTGCACAAAGGCCACAGAATTGTCTCTTTGAGGAACTCAATTTCGACTGAATAGCCCGCTATGCGGTCCCACCCGGAACCTGTGAGGTCAACCTCGAAATTCCTACCCGAGGATGGTCGCATTTCCTTTAAGGCCTCTTCAAAATCCTGACTTTCGACTTTTATGGCATCCAGGAAATCCTGGGATAGTTGCTGTTCAGTGTCTTCGAGGCCGGGAAGTATTCGCTTGAGCGCTTTGTAAGATGCCTCTCGGCACAGTGCCTTGAGGTCCGCGCCGACAAAACCATGGGTTTTCTCTGCGAGTTCGTCCAGATTCACTTTACCAATAGGCATGTCACGAGTGTGAATTTTGAGAATTTCCGCACGTCCCCCTCTGTCGGGCACGCCAATCAGGATCTCTCTGTCGAAGCGTCCAGGGCGCCTGAGAGCATGGTCGAGCACATTTGGAAGATTTGTCGCGGCCAAGACAATGATTGAACCCCGGTCTTCCATGCCATCCATAAGGGCGAGAAGTTGAGCAGTGACTCGCCTTTCAACATCCCCTTCAGTAGTGTCTCTGCGTGGAGCAAGGGCGTCGATCTCATCAATGAATATTATAGCGGGAGAATTCTTGTACGCGTCTTCAAAGGCGGCACGGAGCTTGGCTTCACTCTCTCCGTAGTATTTGTCCATGATTTCCGTGCCGATTATACTCTTAAAATAGCAGCCGGTTTCACTTGCAACGGCTCGGGCTATGAGAGTTTTTCCCGTCCCCGATGGTCCATGGAGAAGCACCCCTCGGGGCGGATCTATGCCAAGATGATAAAAGATTTCAGGATGACGAAGTGGAAGCTGAATAACTTCGCGTACTTTTCTAATGGCATCAGCCAGGCCGCCCACATCACAGAACGATGTGTCGTGCCTTGAGACATAATCACCCCCCTCCAAATCGACTAGTTTTATGCGGGTAGCCTTTGAAATTCTAGACATCTCGACAGGCTCTGTCCTTATGAGTCTGAAGTTGATTTCCTGCCCTCGGTCCGTTGTAAGTCGCAGGTACTCCTGACCATTTAGTACCGCACCATGGACTCTCTCAATCATGCCCCGAATTTGAATACGTGTCACGGCCGTAGCCGTCGGCACCTCGAGGGTCAGACAATCGGTTTCCGGGCAGCACGCCTTGCGTAACTTGACCTGGCTGAACAATGGGAGGCCGATTTTGTCCATTGTTTGCTTGTCCAGGGAAATCATTCGAGTATCTATCCAGGAATTAGGATGAAATTTAGCCTGCACCACGCATTTTGGCGTAACTACTATTTCGACTGGGTCTCCTTCCCCAAGATGAAGGTTTTCCATAAAGGGTTTAGAGATGTATGCGGTTCCACTGCCTGGCTCAGATTCCATAACCTTGGTGATAACGAATGAATATGTCGGATGATCGTGTTGGCCGCAATCACAGTATTCGTGT
>CAIXMD010000498.1 GCA_903920415.1 uncultured Desulfomonile sp. | reverse complement strand
TCTCACCGGGACAAAAGTACCTGGTCCCACATGAAGCACGATACGAGCTATTTCTATTCCCTTTTCGGCCAGTTGTCCCAGCAGGTCTTCGGTGAAGTGAAGTCCGGCTGTGGGTGCTGCCACAGATCCGGGAATTCTTGAGTAAACTGTTTGATACCTGACCCGGTCGCGAACCTCATCCCGGCCCTTCCAGTCAATATACGGGGGTAAGGGAGGGTGACCCCAATTATCAAGGAACTGGAGGAAGTCTTTCTCAGCTACTGGAAAACTTATGATTACGCGCCCTGGAGACACTATTTCTTCGGTCCTCAATGCCACGTTCTTTTGAACAATAATTGCAGTCCCTTGGCGTAAATGTTTACTTGAATGTACGAGACATACCCGAACAGCCTGTTTTTCTGACTGGTATTCACCCGCCGGTGGCACTGGATCCAACACGAGAAGCTCCACTTTTCCCCCGCTGGGTTTCCATCCTGTCAATCCAGCGGGTATAACTCTCGTCTCGTTGAGCACGAGAAGATCAGAGGGAAGGAGCAAGGAGGGAAGATCTCTGAAGTGGCCGTGTTGTATGATACCAGTTTGCCGATCGAGTACCAGCAAACGGGCGGCGTCTCTACAGGGGGTAGGTTCCTGCGCGATGGAATCGGATGGAAGCGTATATCGGTATGCCTTAAGTCTAAAAATTTCAGGGATGTAGGTTTCATGATTTGGGTCGAGACTATCGGATTGGACGATCTTCTTGAAGTTCATCTCGAGCCTGAACCCATGACGTCAGTAAGTAATACTGGTCCAAACCCAGGAGGCCGACTTCCGACGGTCACGAGTAACCGAGGCCTTTACGTGCAAGAAAGAGAATCGACAGGCCGATCAGCATCAAGATCGCCCCAAATATTCGCAGAGCCGAGTCATCCTGTTGCTGTACTAATTTCACGAACGCCTTCATTTTTTCAGGCATTGCGAAATAGGGCAGTCCCTCTACAACCATTACCATGCCTAGTACACACAGAAAAAATTCCATGATGCCTTCCTTAAGAGGGATGAATTCCGGCCTCACTGGTATCGACCTGCCGTGATTCCCGAACCAGGTCTCTGACGGCTAGAATCAAAACAATGACATATGATAAGAAGTATATGAAAACACTTGTAGAGATGCCGGGATCCATAAAATTATAAAAGAATTCTACGGTCACTGGTACGACCATACCAACAGCGGCAATCTTGGTTGCTTCCCCATAAGTCAAAGGGATGGAATACGTGCGTGCCCCCAAATAAGGTATGATCGCGAAGAAAACAATTTGAACAGGCTTTGCAAACAAAAAATAAATCGCAACCAAGAGAGTGGCCCACCTCGTCAAGGAAGGTAAGTACTCCTGGAGTGCAGCCTTAATGTTTTCAGAATTCAGAACCATATCCGGAATTTCCTTAAGGGAAATAATTCTCACTTCACCTTGGTTCTTGGTTACTATTGTCCTTCCGGTGAGAACGGCTCCAGCCTTGGCCTCTTTGAGGTAATTCAGAGCTTTTTCTTGAGAGCCTTCCCGGGTGTCTATTACTAATACAAGATCTTTTTCCCCTAAATTATCGAGAAAATGAGGCTGTTTTTCCCGAATCGAGGCATGCCCGTTCAGGATGGTTATCTCCGGAAATATCGAGTCGTATTTACCGACAGCCCTTTCCAAGATTGTTACAACCCTGGGGAAAACGGCAAGGTATGTCCCCAGGATACTTACACCAACACAGGCACACAGGATCAGTATCGTAACAGTTCCCGACACCTTACCGATTGATCTTGCTACTCCCATAGCGGTCTTTCCTCGATCATTTTTCTTAATCCCGCGAGTTATTGAGAAAACCCTTCGTATCGGGTTGCAGGGGGAAAACATCCCCCGAGAGAATCCGAATGAGCCGGCCGTCGGGAGTGCTCAAGATCAGGGCGCCGTCTTCATCAAGCCCTTTCGCCCTGCCGACTACCCCCTCATGCACCATCATCATGGATCGGTGTGCCCAGCGTGCTTCCCAAAGCCCTCGAATAAAACTACTCCCGTCTCTGTTCACGCGTCCGTACAGCGCGTGCATCTCCTCGAGAAAGTCCCGTGCCGTTTCCTCGACATCCCTCTCTCTACCCGTGCAGAGAAAAATAGAAGTAGCAGGAATCACAAAATGTTTGGGGAAATCTGACTCTTGAGCGTTTACATTCAACCCTACCCCTATAATGACATGTTGAACTATCCCATCTTCCAACACGGCTTCCGATAGAATTCCCGCAATTTTTCTCCCACCTACCAACACATCATTAGGCCACTTCAGTTCCGATCGAGCAATACCGCATTTATCAAGAGTATTGGCTACTGCTACGGAAGTCAGAAGTCCTAGAAGAGGCGATTCCGTTGGAGTCAAGCGAGGCCGAAGTATAATTGAAAGGGCAAGATTCTTTCCCGGGGGAGAGATCCAAGAATGGCCCAGCCGCCCACGGCCTCGGGTTTGGTTGAGCGCCATGATGGCGGCACCTTCAGGCTCCCCGGACAGCGCCGACTTTCTGGCGACATCCTGGGTCGATTCCACTGTTTGAAGCACTGTAAGCTTAAAGCTCATGATGATTTGAGTGCTGACCTTCTAAATCAGAATACCTTCAAGGCACGCATTTTTT
>CAIXMD010000497.1 GCA_903920415.1 uncultured Desulfomonile sp. | reverse complement strand
CGCTCAAACGTGCTTTAGAACGGGCGTTGTCCGGTTCGCGCACTATGGAGGAAAAATGAACCGACTTCCATTGGAGATAACCATCAACGGGGAACCCCATTCCCCCGCCGTGGAACCGAACCGTACACTTCTGGAACTACTGCGGGACGATCTTCACCTCACCGGCGCCAAGGAAGGTTGTGGGGAAGGGGTGTGCGGATCTTGCACCGTGCTGATGGATGGAAATCCGGTCCGCTCTTGCCTGACCTTGGCTCTGGAGGCTGACGGTTCGCACATCACGACTGTTGAAGGACTCGCCCAAGGAAGCGAACTCGACCCCTTGCAGCAGTCGTTCATCGATCACGGAGCCGTCCAGTGCGGGTTCTGCACGTCCGGCATGCTGATGACCGCCAAGGGGCTTTTGCTCAGAGACCCGCATGCGGGAACCGGAGAAATCAAGCGTGCCCTGAGCGGACATATATGCCGATGTACGGGATACACTAAGATTACCGAAGCCGTGGAGGCCGAGGTGACTAGGTCGAAAAAAGAGAGGTAAAGCGGATGCCGGATTACGCCTTTATCGGAAAGAGTATGCCTCGTGTGGACAGCAGGGCCAAGGTGACCGGCGATGCCCTGTTCACTGCGGACCTCACATTTCCCCGGATGTTAACGGGAAAGATCCTCCGGAGCATCCATCCTCATGCCCGAATTCTCAATATCGACGTCTCGGATGCCCTGCGGCTTCCGGGTGTGAAAGCGGTTGTAACTGGGCACGATACTCTCGGAAAGAAATGGGGGGTTTTTCGCTACACACAGGATCAGCAATTCCTGCCAACCGATAAGGTTCGGTTTATCGGCGAAGAGGTGGCTGCCGTGGCAGCCATAGACGAGGATACAGCCCAGGAAGCGTTGGGGCGTATCCGTGTGGAATACGAGATCCTGGACCCAGTGTTCGATCCCATGGAAGCCATCGCGCCGGGCGCGCCACTCCTGCACGACGATTTTCCGCAAAACATCAACATCCATGTGCCCATCCATGTGGGCAATGTCGAAGAAGGCTTTGCCAAATCATATTACGTTCGGGACGACACGTTTACCGCGGCTGAGGATTCATATTTCCATGGTGAACCGTATGCCGTGGTGGCTCGCTTCGACATGGACGACAACCTGGAAATCTGGATGCCTAACGCCGGCCCTCATATGAAGGCTAAGCCGTTGTCAACCGCTCTGGGTATCCCGCTTAATAAGGTACGGGTTCGAAAAATCACCATCGGTGGCGCGTTCGGTGGGCGCAGCGAAATTTCGCCGGGTGATTTTATCTGCGCCCTTCTTGCCCGCAAGACCGGCAGGCCGGTGAAGATCGTCTATACCCGTGAAGAGAATTCCATTGCCACGCGCCAGGGCCATGCGTTGATCACGACTATCAAGACAGGAGTCGACCGTGACGGCTTGGTTATCGCCAGGGACATTACGTGCTATATGGACGGCGGCGCATACAGCTCCACGGGACCCATTGCCACCAGCGTGCCTTTCTTGTGCATGGAACAGGCGTATAAGATGGAGCATGTGCGCTACGACGGTTATCGAATCTATACCAACAAAACGCCCCGAGGCATGATTCGAATCCACGGCAGGGCCTTCGCCGGTGGAGTAGACATCCAACTCGACATGATCGCCGAGCATCTCGGAATAGATCCGGTTGACATCCGAATGATCAACGCCAGAGAAGCTGGTGAGTATACCAACACCAAATCGTATGTGGCAAGCTGCGCAATGAAGGAGACCATCACGAAGGCCGCCGACCGAGCCGGCTGGAAAGAGAAGTGGGGGAAGCTCCCTCCCATGCATGGGATCGGGATCGGATGCAACTCCGTACAGACCGGATTTCCCATGGGGATCCGCGGAGGATCACAGGCTCTCATCAAACTCAACGAGGATGGCGGAGCCACAGTGATTTCCGGAGTGGTGGACAACGGCCAAGGAAACGATAACATGCTGGTACAGATTGCCGCCGAAGAACTGGGCATCCGACCCGAGGATGTGCAGTTGGTCACAGCGGATTCTGAAGTGACCCCTTCTGACCCCGGCGCCTATTCCCAAGTCTCCACTTTCATTGGCGGCCAAGCGGTCAAGAATGCTGCTGAAAACGTTCGGAAGCTGCTTTTCGAAACAGCCTCAGAACTATTGAAGGCGGACGCCGCCGACTTGGTGGCCAGGGACCGGATGATTTTCGCGAAGGGTTGCCCTGAAGCAGGCATTCCGCTGCCAAAGGTGATTCGAAGAATTCTTGCACGCGGAAAATCGGTCAGCGGGAAAGGCGATTACTGGCCCAAGGTGGACGCCAAAAGAGAGTGGGTCAGCAATCCCTTCGGACAGATGTGCGGTGCGTTTTCTTTCGGCACGACCATCGCGGAAGTGGAGGTCGATCCCGAAACCGGACAAGTCCGTGTTCTTGAGGTGACCGCGGCCCAAGACGTGGGATTCGCCGTGAACCCGCTCGTACTTGAAGGCCAGTTCCAGGGGGGCATCGCAATGGGCGGTCAAGGGGGTATGCTGACTGAATGCCACACATGGGATGGCGGATTTGTCCTCAATCCAACGCAGCTCGAATACAAAGTTCCCCTGGCTTGTGACATGCCGAAAATCAACACGATCTTAGTTGAATCCGACGATCCAGACGGTCCGTACGGAGCGAAAGAGGCGGGCATGTCCATCGCCATGTGCGCCGCCCAGGCATATGCTGCTGCCATCAGCAATGCCATCGGCGTATACATGACCGATTTTCCCATCACACCGGACAAGAT
>CAIXMD010000496.1 GCA_903920415.1 uncultured Desulfomonile sp. | reverse complement strand
GCTCGAACCGGCCAAGCTGACCGGCCATCTAGTCATTGGGAATCTCTCGTTCGGGTACAGCAGATTCGACAAACCTCTCATCCAGGATTTCAGCCTGGTCTTGACACCCGGAAGGCGAGTTGCCCTCGTTGGAGGATCCGGAAGCGGCAAGTCAACAGTTGCAAAGCTCGTTGCTGGAATCTATGAACTGTGGGAAGGCGATATCCTGTTTGACGGCAAGTCCCGGTCGGAGATTCCTCGCAAGGTGATGACCAACTCCCTCGCCATGGTCGACCAGGATATCATGCTGTTTGAAGGCACGGTGCGAGAAAACATCGCCATGTGGGACGATACCATGCCTGACGAGGTGGTCATCCGGGCCGCGCTGGACGCGTGCATCCATGACGATATTGCCGCGGCAAAGGGCGGGTACGATCACGTTCTGGACGAAGGCGGCCGAAACCTGAGTGGCGGACAGCGGCAGCGCATGGAAATTGCTCGATCATTGGCGATGGAACCGACCATACTGATCCTGGATGAGGCCACCAGCGCCCTTGATCCTCTCACGGAAAAAATGGTGGACGACAATATAAGAGTCCGAGGGTGCGCCTGCCTCATTGTTGCACACCGGCTGAGCACCATAAGAGACTGCGACGAGATACTTGTGATGGACAGCGGCAGCGTGGTCCAACGTGGGACTCACGAAGAGATGGCCCATGTCGATGGGCCGTATGCCCGCTTGATCAAGGAATACTGACAGGATTGCAACGCTCACCTGAGTGAGGTTCGTAGTGTTTGAAGCGAGGAAATGCAGTTGACCGGTCCGATTGCCCACCATGTCCGTGAAGTTGGCGAAGCTTTGGAAATAGGAGCCAACCAGCCGTTTTGGTTGAGCGAATCTGACTCGTTCTGGATGGTGGAACAAGGAACCGTTGATATTTTTTCCGTCAGAAAAGAAAAGGGACGCCTCGATGGGCGGCGAAGACAGTTGTGCCGCATACAAGCAGGCGAATTTATTTTCCCTCTGAAGCCCGGCAATAGTGACCACTCTCTAAGCTTTCTCGGGGTGCCGGGACCCGATACTTGCCTAATCAGGATCAACATAGCTCATTTGGAGTCTATGCAGAAAGACCCTGTTCTCGCTGAAGCGTTGTCTGAGGCTGCCGACACCTGGGTCTTGGTTTTATCAGCCTCGTTGAGTGTCGGCCGACTGGTCCCGAAATATTCACAGGAAATCAAGGAAGGCCAGACACTCGATTTGGAGCCGGGCCTGACAGTTCGCTGCGGCGCCCGCAGTCTGTGGATTGTCCAGGGTGATGGAGCCACTCGGTTCCTTGGTCGCGACGATCTATCAATGATCCGGCAAGGAGATTATGCGCCACTCTGCTGTCACACCTGGCTCACAGTAGTGGAGAAAACCCGGCTGCAAGCGTACGCTTTGTCCAACCTTCTGAGTCAGGGAATCGCCCTGATGCAGTGCCTCGCTCGGTTCCACGCCCTGGTCTTCGAATTGACGAGCCTGGAACTGGAAGAAGTCGACAGCAGCGAAAGAAATCGGCTTCTGGCTGGAATCGACCACGACCACAAAGTCGCGCAAAGCGCATTGGGCCACCTCTCAGCGGTTCTCGGCAAGGATAGTGTCGGGCTTGAAGCGACTACCAGCGATCCACTATTCAACGCGTGTCATATTGTGGGGGAGGCGCAGGGCATCAAAATCGCGCGGCCGGTCGAGTCTGCTGGAATTTTGGACCTGGACGATGCTGTCTCACGCATAGCGCACGCATCAGGTTTCCGGACCAGAACAGTCAAGCTCAAAGGAAAATGGTGGACGGATGACCACGGGCCGCTCCTTGGGACCTTGTCCGGGTCCGGCTCGCCAGTAGCGATACTGCCCGATCAAAAGGGACGGTATCATATCCACGATCCTTCTTCCCACTCTCAAGTCCTGGTCGATGCAACGGTAAGTGAGACATTGGAATCTCGGGCATTTGTATTCTGTCGACCGTTTCCAGACGGACGACTTACCCCGTTGTCCCTGTTCCTTTTCGCCTTGGCCGGTCATCGCAAAGACATTCGGTTGATCATTTTTCTGGGGCTCGGTTCCGGTCTACTGGCGACTTTCATTCCCGTAGCGACAGGGGTCTTGTATGACTCAGTAATTCCCAGTTCGAACAGGACGTTGCTGTTTCAGATGGTGGCCGGCTTGGCGGCCGGGTCTTTTGTTTCGGCCATATTCCAGCTTGTTCAAGGACTTGCGCAACTCAGGTTTCTGGGCGGGATGGAAGCGACACTTGAAATAGCCGTTTGGGATCGCCTCCTGAATCTGCCGGCGGTGTTCTTCAGGCGATTTTCCGCAGGTGATCTGGCCAATCGCTCTTCATCCGTTTACCAGATTCAGCAGTATATTTCCGGCGCGGTGCTGGCGTCCATTCTCTCTGGTGTGTTCGGATCGTTTAACATAGCTCTGCTGTTCTACTACTCTCCAATTCTCGGAATCCTGGGATTGGCGATTCTGTTTTTCTCCGCCGTGTTCCTGGCCGTATTGCTCGTGATGCAGCTTAAGTGTCAAACGCCTCAATTTGAGCTGTATGGGAAAATCGCCGGTCTGAATCTTCAGATTTTGACGAGCATAGCGAAACTCAGGGCGAACGCTTCCGAATTGAGAGCCTTCAAAAAATGGTCCGTCATGTATTCCCGGCTCAAGGAGCTTAACGTCAAGTATCGCAAATTGGGAATGGCAACCTCCATTTTTCAAACTTCACTGCCTTTGGTTATTTCCCTTGCGACTTTCGGGGCGCTGGCTCAGATGTGGAATCCCGATAGTCCTTCCATGCAAACCGGGCAATTTCTTGCCTTCACGGCGGCCATGACCGCGGTCATCGCATCAGTGATGTCCGCTCTGTCGAACCTTACCAGGGTCCTCTCCGTCGTTCCGCTTTATGAGCGAATGATGCCTATATTGGAGCAGGAACCTGAGACACAAACCTCAAAGGCATACCCCGGCGAACTCACCGGCGCCATAGAAATGGCTCACGTCAATTTCCAATACAAACCCGATGAGCCGGTAATCCTGAAAGATGTCGGTTTCAAGGCGGATCCCGGGGAATTCATTGCCCTTGTTGGACCCTCCGGATCAGGCAAATCGACCATACTGCGACTCCTCATAGGGTTCGAGACACCTGGATCAGGTTCGATCTACTATGATGGGAAGATGCTTGCGGAGTTGGACATTCAGGCGGTAAGACGTCAGTTGGGTGTGGCTCTTCAAGGGGGACAAGTACTCTCAGGGACAATTTTTGAGGCCATTACCGGAGGATCGCGGCTCACTATGGAAGACGCATGGGAAGCTGCCCGCATGGCTGCTGTTGACAAGGACATCGAAGCAATGCCCATGGGCATGGCCACGGTGATCGGTGAACAGGGGGCAGGTCTATCAGGAGGTCAGCGTCAGAGACTTCTCATCGCCCGGGCTATCGTGAGGAAGCCCCGCGTAGTGTTGTTCGATGAGGCTACCAGCGCTTTGGACAACATCAGCCAGGCCCAGGTCAGCGAAAGTCTCGAGGGGCTTCAGGCTACTCGCATCG
>CAIXMD010000495.1 GCA_903920415.1 uncultured Desulfomonile sp. | reverse complement strand
CGACTGGGGCGAACACGTCTCTGCCATGAAATGTGGGATGCGGGTCCGGCAAGGTAAAATCAGGGTTCTGAATTTCCCGCGCTTCCCATGGCTTATCTGAGCATAGTATCCACGAGAAAAGGCCGTTGTCCGGGCCAACGTAATAGTGTCTTTCTGCGCGTAGAACCATATTTCGCCTGCCGCTTCCCACGCCCGGATCAACGATGCCCACATGGATGGTTTCGGGTGGGAAATAACGAGATAACCCTTTCAGCACGAGGGCTCCCTCCATAACCGAAAAAGGTCGAATATCGTGGGTTACGTCAATTAACCGCACACTCGGATTAATACCCAGGATTACTCCTTTCATCTGGCCGGCAAAACCATCCCGTGTACCGAAATCCGTAGTAAGAGTAATAATGGAATGCATAGACTCTTTACCTTTCCATTAGCCTCGGAATAGTGAAACAGCATACTATTCGAAAAGGTTGCCGGATTGCAAAATTACCATGGTATCGAACCCATGTATCCAGGAAAGGTGACTAGTCCTGCAGACCGATTCATATTGACAGGATGCGCGTTACTTGATTAACTCGATAGTCGTGTCAAACCATTTCGCCTTAATCGAAGTAAAACATCTCTAGGTGTTTTGAGACCGTTTCCGTTGGCCGTTTTGTAAGATCCCTGAGAATGGGGGTAGGCCTTGCCGTTTACGACCGGCATATCCTTTATTTCCCAAGCTGTCACGTCTCTCCTCTTTCCCCCTATCTGCAGCTTGTGCGAATCAGTTATGTCCCATTCCAATGGTTCCATCTGTGAAGCCTGTTTGGAATCTATACGCATTGTTCCGGAGCCTGTATGCGGCAAATGCGGCATGCCTGTGCCGGGAGTGGGCCCAGGCAACAGCAGCCTTTGCGGACGGTGCCTGATTGATCTCCCGACGTATGAGAAGGCTCGCTTTGGCGTACTATATGATGGGGGATTGAGGAGGGCATTAATAAAATTCAAGTATTACGAGGCGACCCACTTGGGTAAGATCCTTTCAGAAGTCATGGTCCAGGCATTCCGCAGTCACTTTGGAGCGTGTGAATTTCATCTTATAATCCCTATGCCCATGCATCCAAGACGTTTGCGGCAGCGAGGTTTTAATCAGGTCGTGGTGATGGGGGAAAGGCTGTCCCGCGAAACAGGTATACCGCTTGACCGCACTTCTCTCAAGAAAATGAAGGACACCCTTCCTCAAGTAGGGCTTTCAAGGGCCAAACGGGTCCTGAATCCGCGTGGCTCCTTCGGAATATCACGACCCGAGAAGATCAGGGGAAGGAAAGTTCTTCTCATTGACGACGTATCTACTACGGGATCAACTATCGCCGAAGCGTCCCGCATTATCATGAAGGCCCACGCAAGCTGCGTGAACGTCCTGGTTCTCGCATTGAGATTAGCCTACACAGGCCACCCACAGTATACTGAATCTCAGGGGGAAAACCTTGGATTGAGTTCGGCTGAAGCTTGATCAAACTGATTTACCATGGAGGCATGCTATGGCTTTGATTACACCGGAAGCTTTTGAAGAAAGCCTTGAGAAAAAGAAGCCGGCTCCGTGAGCTATGAAAAGGAAGAATAGCGGCGGGCGTTTCAGCCCGCCCAAGCTATTACAAAAAGCCATGCGATTGTGATTTGTTATCAGCTCAATCCATTATTTCCATGAGCTTTCCACAGCAAGGTGGAATTCTTTCGCCTTTTTTCAACATGACATATTTGTTGCATGTCTGGCAGTAACAGCGACAATCTTTATCCACGAAGATTTCTGCATATTCGCCGACTCCAGGGCTTTCCATGCCCTCAATAGCAAATCTGGCAAAGCTGTTTTTCTGAGGGATATATTCTCCCACAGGCACCATCTTCTTGTTGAATCGAGCGCAATCAACCATTATTCGCCATAATGTTTGAAGTTTTGCTGTTTCGTCGGCATTCTCAGGTGTGAATTCGACCAAATTCTTGTCAATGTTGATTTGCATGATTTTTCCCCTTGTGTGAAAATGTTTTACTTCAACTCAATGATCTATTGATGACGGCAACACCGTTCATTGAGACTAATTTCCGGAACTTGCAACTCGACAGGGGATACAAATAGGAGAACCCAAGCGTCTCATAACTGCCCCTCTTCAAACCTCCGACCCCGGTAGCCGGAAAATTGCCTTTTGATTGCCCCCCTCTTATAGCATACTGCAGCTTCTGATGAGGACGAGGATTAACGAGAAATTGACGTCGAAACGTAATTATCCATTTTTTCATAAAAAAATTCTTGTTGCCTGACATGGACAATTCGTATGAAATACTCATTTGCTACTCAGTGAACCATGGTCGGAGGCCTTGTGCCCCATTTCTTGCAAAGACCCAAAGCCTTTGCGCCGGTGAGGATATGAAGACATGTTTCTCTCCCAATTAATTAAGATCCCGTCAAATGTGATGAAAGAGATTTGGGCGTTACTCAAAGAAACCCTGGAATCCTGGCTTCAGGATAATGCATCCAGAATGGCTGCTGCACTGGCCTTTTACACCACATTTTCAATTGGCCCTGCAATGTTGATAGGGGTAGCTGTTGCAGAAACGTTCGTCAGTGCTTCGGTCGCTGAATCAGAGCTTATTACAAGACTTGAACAATTTATGAGCACCTCTGATGCCACATATATCCTGAACTTACTGCAGAATTCCAGGGACAAAGTCACGGGGAGGCCGTTTCCGATGATAGGTGTGGGAGCGGCATTTTTCGGGGCAATGGTTGTTTTTTCGGAACTGCAAAGCGGACTCAACACGATTTGGAACGTGAGACTGAAACGCGGATCTAGTATACTACGATACATCTATACGCGAGTGGTCTCGTTTGTTTTGGTGGTGGGGATTGGGTTCCTACTCCTGTTATCAATAGCAATCAGCACCTTACTCACAACAGTCGGTGCATTCGTCACAGACACTTTTCCGGTTCCACCCCACCTTATTCACAGCCTGAATTCAATCATATCTTTCGCAATGATCCCTTTATTGGTCGCTCTCGCATACAAGTTGATACCGGCCGTGTCTGTTGCCTGGAGACATGTCTGGGCAGGGTGTGTAGT
>CAIXMD010000494.1 GCA_903920415.1 uncultured Desulfomonile sp. | reverse complement strand
GGAGATTATTGCTGAGGAACTCGAGGAATATGACGTAGAATTGGATAGGGCCTCAACCTTTGAGGACGGCCTTGAAAAAATGTCCGTTCTGACTTATGATGTGGCTATTCTCGACATTATGGGGGTTCGGGGTTTCGAACTTCTTGAGTATGCTGAATCCAGGAAGATCCCGGTAGTGATCCTTACTGCCCATGCCTTGAGCCCGGAATCGCTCAAAAAGTGCATCGAACTGGGGGCAAGGGCGTATTTGCCTAAGGACCAACTGGGTAAGATTGCACCTTTCTTGGAAGATGTTTTGACACTCAGCTACAACTCGGCATGGAGATCGGTTTTTGAAAAAGTTGGCACCTCTTTCGGCAAACGTTTTGGACCGGAGTGGAGAAAAACCGAGAAGGAATTTTGGGAAAAGTTTGATGAGAATATAGGGTTGAACGAATCCGTTATAATTGATTCCTGATCAAACATAATTTTCTTGCCGATACTATTCGGGAGCTATTCAGTGTCCATTAAGAATATCCAGACCGCTCATCTCGTTCATGACTTAAAGAATCCTGTCAACATTATCGAGACAGGCGCACGATCCCTGTTGGATAATCAGGAACGCTACGGAGTTCTTACTCCTAAGCAGGAAAAAGTCGTAAGACGAATGCTGAGAAATGCCCTTAGGATCAGGCATCTTGCTAACAGTATGCTGGAAGTTGATATGGCCTCGATGGGCATTGTCAAAATCGGCAAATCCACTCTCTCAGATATTCTTAAGACAGCCCTGGTCGAGGTATTTGACATTGTTGATCCTCTCGTTTCTGATGCCCTGGAAGATGCACCTACCCTGGATATACTTCGTAGTATACTCAGTGCCAACCATATTTTTCTTGAAGCGGAGGACTCCCATCTTAACCGGACTATTCGGGTGGACGAGACAAAGCTTTGTCTTATAATGACTAATCTCCTCTCAAATGCCTTCAAGTATAAAGAGAAGAGTGTTTACCTGAAATGTTCGGAGGATACAGAATACATTATTGTAACTGTACGGGACGATGGCCCGGGGATTCCCGATTGCTATCATAAGCAGATTTTTGATCAGTACTTCCAGTATATAACGGTTGATGGATTTCCGGTTCGTGGGCACGGCCTTGGTCTGGCCGGCGCCCAAGCTCTCGCAGAGGCTCTCGGAGGCGGGTTGTCACTGGTCAAGAGTCCTCAGGGTGCTGAATTCGTTGTCCGGGTCAAGTGTTCAACCAAGAAGTGATAGCGCTACTTTGGATATGGAAAATTCTGGCGGGGACGGCAAATACATATTTATTAGTTTTATGAACAATTTGTGGACTTTGTGAGGCTTTGCCGCCGCTCATACACAATAGTACATAGACTGAAGGTACACCCTTTGTGTTTGAGACTGACGACTTCCCGATGTCCGCCGGGAAAATTTCTGTTGAGGCCTTTTGAGTTTTACACGTCCCCTTTCCAAAGCTGAGGCCCTTTTCAGTGTTCGCCGAAGCCCGAGAACACTCGCGGTATTTTTTATAATTTGAGCCTGCATTAAAGATTGATCGATCGTATGAGGAGGTTTTTATGAACCGGGAAACGTTTCTGATTATAGGTATTGTGGCTGCCCTGGGGATTATTACTGCCATCATGCTTGCTTCCCCGGCTGAAGCGGGCATGCTGGAAGAGGCAATTGCTAAGACCCCACAGGGAGTTGGTAAGGGTATGATAGATCCCAAAGCTGAGCCTGGCTTCCTGGGCATTCCCGGCGCGCCCAAACCTTTCTGGGTTTACACCATCTTGTGGGGAATGTGGGTCGGTTGGATCTTTTCCTCGGTTGGTGCCTTCGGTGGAGTAATGGCTGGAGTTGGCCACATCACCGTGTTCGGTCTGGCTGATTACGGAAAAACCTTCAAGGACACAAATCCCACCTTGAACAAGCTTCTCACCGATTCCATTCGGGTTTGCAACCAATATCTTGTAGGGCTATCAGCCTTGATTTCTTCCACAACCTACTACCGGATGGGAAGACTCGTATTGCCTTTAGGCCTTTGTTTGGCAGGCGGCGGTATACTAGGAGCCTACATCATACCTGTGCTTACGGCAGGCAAGATTAACCTGAGTATGTACGTGGGATGGTTTGGTATCATCGTTTTCGCGGTGGCCGGAGTGCTTTATTATGAAACCACGGCTAGAGGACAGGCCAGCAGGAAGGCTGCCAAGGCTGCGACCAAGGCTTTCGAAGACGCTCACATCAAGAAGAAGAGTTCAGGCGCTACGTCAAAAGAAGATGACCGGACACACGGTGTGCATGTCACTAAGATGGGGGTACGGAAGATTGTTTTCACTTTTTATGGTGTGGAATTTTCCTTCAATCCTCTGTGGCCAATCATAGGAGGCTTTGTCATCTCGGCAATTTCTGCATTCATTGGAGTAGGTGGCGGTTTTCTTTACGTGCCTTTCCTGACTTCGGTTGCCAGACTCCCGATGTTTATTGTGGCGGGAACTTCCGCTCTTGCGGTTCTGATCAGCATGATTACTTCAATTTTCACCTTCATGTTCATCAAGAGCGTCCCAGTGGATTGGTTGCTGATAGGCACAGAGTTGATCGGGATTTTTGTCGGCTCAATTTTGGGTCCGGTTACCTCCAAGAACATACCCGAGGTCTGGTTAAAGAGGCTCTTCGTTGTGCTGGCCCTTTACGTGGGTATAGGTTATACCACGAAAGGCTTCTTGGGTTACTCCGTGTTGCCTGGAATGTAGTGTGGAATCGTAAAGTGTTCGTCTTACAAATAATATGAGGTTTGAATCCAACGCTGATCCTCATTTTCGATTTTAAATCATGCAGATGCATCCATTTTACCTGGCTATGGACCCTTATTTGATCTGGTTTTACCGGATCACAGGGCATGCTTTTCCGGATTTTTTAATCGGGACTTTTGTCCTTGCGTGGATCGCCCTCATAATTGGAGAGTTTACCATTTCGTTGGCTTTTTTGGCCGGAAGGAAACGAATAAACAAGTCAAACGACGATATGCTGCGTTTCCAGAATCTTTCTATAAATGCCCTCAAGGCCGGCGATAAAGATGCCTATCTTGCTTCCAACAGGTTGGCTAACGATGCTTTCGGAAATTCTTTCTTCATGCAGATTGCCCTATCGGCAGCGTTCTTGTGGCCTATTTTCTTCGCCCTTGCATGGATGCAATACAGATTTTCAGATGTCGAATTCGAGGTTCTTTTTTTGGACCGATCCGTCGGGCACGTATGTATCTTTATAACCCTGTATGCTGCAGCATATCTCATCTTTAGGAAAATAAAGCATAGGCTGCCCTATTTCAGAAGAATAAATAAAATCCTGGATTCATATCAGGGTAACAACGGCGAGATAAAATCTCTCGACGAGTTGTTGCCGGGCGAGCGAAAGATTGGGAAGGAATTCCAGGGATGAATATCTGCCAACTCGCTAATATTAAACATGAAAGATTTAACACCCCAAGAAAGCTGAAAAGAAAATGACCAAAAGTTCCCAAATTTTCCAAGAAAGGGAGAGCACATGTCGGAAGGTGTAAGTAAGTCGGTTTACAGCGTCTGCGCCATGTGCACGGTGCGTTGTCCCATTGAAGTTGAGGTTGAAAACGGAGCAGTTAAACATATCTGGGGTAATCCCCATTTGCTGGGCGGGCGGTTCTTATGCCCCAGGGGCGCTGCAGGAAAAGCCTTCCAGAACGATTCCGAACGCCTGCATCACCCGCTCATAAGAGATGGAGAACGTGGTTCCGGAAGATGGAGGAAGGCAAATTGGGATGAAGCGCTGGACTATGTTGCAGACAGATTGAAAATAATTGTT
>CAIXMD010000493.1 GCA_903920415.1 uncultured Desulfomonile sp. | reverse complement strand
CAGCAATCCGAGGGCTACCATAGATTTCACGATTCTCCTTATGGATCCTTTTGATGGCTTCTTTCACTTTCCTGGTTTCTATACTACGATTGCTTTCAGATCGCTGTGTCCACTGGTAATATCCGCTGACAGAAACATCCAGAACCCGGCACATGGTTCTGACAGTGAATATTTTCTTGTAACCCTCAATAAAGCTATATTTTAAAAGGGTGTTCGCGAGAACACAGCAAGTGCTTTCCTAAGAAACTTCCACTGCGATGCCCGGTAAAACCTTTTCTTGTAATGTGAATCCAAATGCTTCCGCCCGTCGACGTAAATTGATAAGAACTCTATCCCGATATTGGTTTTCATAGTAGTCTGCACCTTTGTCTACGTAATCCATACCGTATTTTAGAGTGTTGTAAAACAGGGTTGCTATTTTTCTGGCCGTTGCTGTTACAGCTTTAGCTTTTCCGGTTCGAGATGCCAACCTACGGTAAAAAGCACCAAGAGCGGTATCACTTTTTCCAATTGTTGTAGCCGCAAGTCTTAAAAGGGCAGTCGCTCGACTTGCAGTTCGCCTTGTTCTGGAAGACAGGACTTTTCCTCCTGAAATTTTGTTACCAGGTGCCAAACATAACCATGAGGTAAAGTGCTTGGATGTCGGCCATCGCGACATGTCAGTACCACATTCGGCCACCAGTTTCAGTGCAAGATAGGGACCAAGTCCATGAATCTGGGTCAGATCTTTACCCATGAAATTAAACAGTGCTGCTCGAACATCAAAGCTTGGTGCATTTTTATTACACTCCTGATGCTTTGCTTTCGGCATTATTTGTTGAGGATCTGGAGTCAATTCCTGTAATCGTTGAAGCACTAATGCAATGATACGGTCACAGTTTTCGATCTTCTCAGTGTAGATATCGAAAAGTTCAAGGGCTTGGGTCAAGGCAAATAAATGTTCAGCCTTATAGTTACCGGTTAAAGCTGCTTTCATGACCTCAACAGAATTATGGCAGCGAATATCACGAAACTTGACCAGTTCATCCGGGTTATGTTGTCCTGCGACAATTGCTCGAACAATTTCCATTCCGGTTCTTCCTGTAATTGTTGATACCACATGATGCAGTTGGATATTCATTTGCATCATTGCCTTCTGCATGTGTTGGATATGCGAGGCCTTATAATCGTTAAGTCTTTCACGCTGACGTAAATATGCTCTCAATTCGGCAATATTTTCAGATGGTTGAAAACTTGCCCGCAACAGGCCGAACTGATGCAATTTTTGCAACCATTGCGCATCATTGATATCTGTTTTACGGCCAGGAACATTTTTCGCTTCACGCGCATTGACCAGAAAAACCTCAAATCCATAGCTTTCGAGAATTTCAAACGCAGGAATCCAATACACGCTCGTTGACTCCATAGCAATGGTTTCAATACGGCAGGATTTAAGCCACCTTGCTAATTCATGAAGATCACCGGTAAAGCTCTTGAATGTTCTAACGGGTTCCTCAGTTCGATCAAGTGGTACGGCTGCCACATGAAACCGAGAACCAATATCAATACCTGCAGCATTTGGATGAATGCTTGGCATTGATGATGATCGTTTCGATTTAGCCATATTCCCTCCTGTTAAATAACGCTGAAGGGCGGGTCTGCGGTAAAATCACTTTCCTAAACGGGATCATCGTGACGATGTCACCACTGCTGAGTCCGCAAAAGTACCCTGAACCATGTTTTTTAACGGGGAAGAACCACCAATAAGCACTCGGCTGCTCCCTTCAGATTGTGTTGTGATTTAATAATAAGGTTCGGAGTGATCTCCGAGTTTCTATATAATAGAGAGGGATGACATCTTTTGTATGTTTTTTAAAATATCTCGCTCCTCAGTAACTACTCTCAGTTCACGTTCCAACTTGCGGAGTCGTTCGTTTTCTGGATCTTTCAGATGCCCGCTTCCAGGAAAAGGAGCGGTCTTATTTGCTGAATATTCCTTTGTCCACCGGCGAAGCAGGTCAGCCCTGATTCCTAAACTGGCGGCAGCCTCAATGGTTGACTTATTACTTCGTATCATCAGTTCAACGGCATCAACCTTGAACTCTTTGCTGTACTT
>CAIXMD010000492.1 GCA_903920415.1 uncultured Desulfomonile sp. | reverse complement strand
AGAACCAAGGACGAGCGATTCGGTGATTATTCCACCAACGCGGCTTTAATTCTGGCGGGTCCTCTGGGAATGAAGCCACGCGATCTTGCATTGAGTATTGCACAGAACTTTACTGAAGACCCCACTTTATTATCAGGATGGGAAATTGCAGGTCCAGGATTCATCAATTTTTTCCTTGCACCCGCTGTTTGGCATGAGGCTTTGCACACCATACATGAGCAAAAAGAGGAATACGGGAGATCTTCAGGAAAGCCCCGCGCCAGGGTACTTCTAGAATTTGTGAGTGCCAACCCTACAGGACCACTTCACGTGGGGCACGGCAGAGGTGCGGCTATTGGGGATTCTCTAGCCAGGCTTCTTACTATGTCCGGCTACGCGGTGAACACGGAGTATTATGTAAATGACGCAGGAAACCAGATGAAGATACTTGGGCTTTCTGTCATGCTGAGATACAAGGAATTGCTCGGCGAACACATTGTTTTTCCCGACGACTGTTACCAAGGGGACTATATACGGGACATAGCACAAGGACTGATGGGGACCGATACTGGCCGGCTCCTCGAAAGTCTGCCAGATGAAAAGGCGATCGAAATGGCCTCCTCCGTTGCATCGGAAAATCTTTTAGAGGGTATAAAGCATGACCTAGAAAACTTCGGGGTAACCCACGACAAATATTATAGTGAGAAGTCTCTTCATGAGAGTGGAGCTGTTGATGACACACTTGATGAACTTCGACGAACAGGGAAGACCGAAGATTTGGAAGGTGCCCTATGGTTCAAGATGGCTGGACAGGAGGACGAGGAGGATCGGGTCCTCGTTCGGGCGACTGGTGAACCGACGTATTTTGCTGCAGATGCCGCCTATCATATGCACAAGTTAAGGCGTGGCTTTGGGATGCTCATCGATATCTGGGGTTCCGACCATCATGGCTACGTTCCTCGTGTGAAGGCAGCGGTGGAGGCTTTGGGATATCCATCGGATGCCCTGAGAATACTGTTGGTGCAGTTCGTAAACCTTATCAGAGATGGTCGAAAGATCTCCATGTCGACTCGGTCCGGTGAGTTCATCACACTGCGTGAGGTTATTGAAGAAGTGGGGCCTGATGCTGCCCGGTTCTTTTTTCTCTCAAAGAGGTGCGACAGCCATCTGGATTTCGACCTTGATCTAGCTAAAAGACAATCGAAGGACAATCCCGTCTACTATGTGCAGTATGCGCACGCCAGAGTGTCGGCAATTTTCAGAATCGCGGCCGAAAGAGGTATAGATTCCGACATGACCAACCCCGACCTTACAGCGTTTTCGCTGCCTGAGGAATACAAAATAATTAAGCATCTGGCAGATTTTCCCGATATGCTCGCCGAGGCGGCTGAAATATTGGAGCCTCACAGGATAACTTTTTATCTTATGGGCCTGGCTGAACTCTTCCATGCCTACTACCACGATAATAGGGTGCTGATAGAGGACGCAAGGGTAAAAAAGGCTCGGCTCTATCTCGTCGAGGCTGTACGCCAGGTCGTGGCCAACGGTCTCAAAATTCTCGGAGTATCAGCACCGAATCGGATGTAAAAAGCAAATGGGTCTCAGTGATCTCCTCCAGAAGAAGTTGGAACTGAATCGGCGGAAAATGTCCAGGGCGCGGCCCGGGATTCAGAAAGGGGAACCTAAGAACGGACCACTGACTCTGGCCGTGCTCGTGTCGGTCATTATTATGGTCGGGCTGGTAAGTCTCAACGTGAGACTGATTCGAGATCCATCCATAGCTGAAAAATTATTCGGCCGGTCTGTTTCGCCAGAGCCGAAATGGAATGGGACTTCACACTCGCAACCAACTGCTTCGACATCAGACGGAGCGCAGTGCTACGTTCCTCCAGAGGTTACGTTTTACAGGAAACTCTCTGCACAAGATGACACTTTATCAGAGGTGCCTAATTTCACCGGCGTAGAAATTGATGGGGTCGATAGTGATCCAGAATCCAAAAGAAACTCCAACGGCCTTGAATCGGACCGAAAACGCGGCTCTACCACGGACATGAGCAGCTCGCAATCCTATAAAACCAATGCCTTGCCACCTCAAAAAGCAAGTCTTCCTGAGCCTGAAAAGGGTGCAAAGATTTTCACCGTCCAAGTGGGAGCTTTTACGCACCCAGGTATCGCTCAGGAGTGGGCTCTCAAATGGAAAGCAAAGGGATATGACGTGGCTCTAAAACCCGTAGCAAGGCCGAGAACGGGCGTGATCTACAGACTTTACCTGGGGAATTTTTCCTCGGAAAAGAAGGCGGACGAATTGGTTAAACATCTCAAATCGAAAGAGGGCATCAGCTCATTTCCTGTGGTACTGCGAAACTGATCCGGTCGCTGTGAAATCATAACTCCGGGTTCTGTTCTCGCCAAGATATTCCGCAATGCTCCATGTTGTAAAAATGAATTATAAACCGTAAGGTATTCACGGAACGGCCTGCCTATGCACACCAAGGCTGAAATACTGATTGGACTCATATCATTAAGCCTTCACGGAAGT
>CAIXMD010000491.1 GCA_903920415.1 uncultured Desulfomonile sp. | reverse complement strand
GGTTTTCAGATGAGGCTGCGCCGCTTGGTTGTCAACCCGGATCTTCCTGAGGAACTGCAGGTTCTTAGAACCGTAGGAATGAACCTTTGGTACACCTGGAATCCCGATGTCAGTCGCCTTTTCCAAGCCCTTGACCCGGATCTCTGGGAAGAATGCGGACACAACCCCATACTATTGCTCGCAACTTTGTCACCGGAAAGGAAAAAGGAGATCCTGGCGGATGTATCTCTTGTGGATGCCATTTCTGAAATCGAGAAGGCGTTCGAGGAATATGTGAACAATCCGCGCAATTATTCATTTAATCTTGAAAGACCTATTGATTACAGGATCGCATATTTCAGCATGGAATACGGAATGTCGGAGTGTCTGCCCATCTATTCGGGAGGGCTGGGGATGCTGTCGGGTGACCACCTCAAGAGCGCATCGAACCTATGTTTTCCACTTATTGGGATGGGGCTTCTCTATCAAAAAGGGTATTTTAAACAGTACTTGAACATAGATGGCTGGCAGCAGGAATCTTATCCGGACAATGACTTTTATAATCTACCCATTTCATCTGTGAACGACGGTACTGGAAAACAAGCGTGCTTTGATCTGGAACTTGATGGAAAAACTGTTAAAATATTAATATGGAAAATTCAGGTAGGGCGTGTCCCCCTTTATCTTCTTGATACCAGTCACCCGACAAATTCAGAAAGCGCCAGGAGAATCACTGCGGAACTTTACGGCGGAGATCTTGAAATGCGCATTCAGCAGGAGATTGTTCTGGGAATAGGCGGTGCGAGAGCTTTTCACCTGCTGGGACTCTGGCCGGTAGTTTACCATCTGAACGAAGGGCATGCTGCGTTTGCTGCGCTGGAACGGATCCGCCAGTCTATGACAACTTATAGAGTTACCTTCGACGTAGCCATGGAAGCGGTGGCGGCCTCGACGGTCTTCACGACTCACACCCCGGTTCCTGCAGGCATTGACATGTTCCCTCCCGACCTGGTGGAACGTTATTTTAGAAAGTACATGGAATCTCTCGGCATGACTGTGAAAGATCTTTTGGACTTGGGTCGGCAGGACCCGAGTGACAGGACTTCCTCTTTGTCCATGGCCGTACTTGCGTTGCGTCTTTCCAGGGGTGTCAATGCCGTGAGCAAGCTCCACAGCCGCGTGTCGAAAAAGATGTGGAGAAGTCTCTGGCCGCACCTGGACGAAGAGGACATACCTATAGGGTATGTGACCAACGGCGTGCATATACCTTCATATCTTTCCAAAGAGATGTCGGACCTATTTGCCCGTTACTTGGGAGAAGAGTGGGTAGAGGAACCGGATAACGAGAAGATTTGGTTGCGTGTGCACAATATTCCCCAAGCACAGCTTTGGGGGGTTCACGAAACAAGGCGGGAACGTCTCGTAGCCTTTTGTCGCAGACGCCTCGTAAAGCAAATGAAATCTGGAGGGGGTGCTGGTTTAAATTTTAGACGGGCTATTGAGTTTCTTAATCCCGAAGCTCTGACCATCGTGTTCGCCCGAAGGTTTGCTCCTTACAAGAGGGCTGGTCTCCTGTTCTCTGATCCAGACCGCCTATTGAGGATAATGTCCGACAAACGCCGACCGGTCCAGTTCATTTTTTCCGGAAAGGCTCACCCCAAGGATCTTCTGGGCAAAGAGTTGATAAAACAGGTAGTGCACCAGTCGCGATCCGAGGGGTTCCGCCGAAATCTAGTCTTTTTGGAAAACTACGACATCAGTATAGCCAGATTCCTGGTTCAGGGTGCGGATGTCTGGCTCAACACCCCGAGAAGGCCTAACGAAGCCTGTGGAACGTCCGGAATGAAGGCTGCGGCTAACGGTGCTCTGAATCTGAGCATACTTGACGGGTGGTGGCCTGAAGCTTACGACGGCACCAACGGATGGGCCATAGGAAGTGAGGTGGAATACGAGGATGTGGCATACCAGGACAAGACTGATGCCGACAGCCTCTATGACCTTCTGGAAAACGAGTTGATACCTCTATTTTTTGATCGAGGCCCCGACGGCCTACCCCACGCGTGGATCGAAATGATGAAAAATAGTATGGCAAAGATCTGTGGCCGGTTTAATTCGCATCGAATGATTGAAGAGTACATGGAGGATTATTATGTGCAGGCCGGTCTGGCGCATCAAATTTTGGGTGAAAACAAGCTTGCCCGGGCCCGGGAACTCAGGGACTGGAAACAGAAGACACGATCGCTGTGGAAAGACGTCAAAGTCTTAGACGTTTCATTGCCGAAAGGTGACCGTCTCGCCCTGGGAGAAGATTTGGACGTCACAGCTTCTATAAGGCTGGGAGGACTGGAAGCTGACGAAGTTATTGTTGATCTTTGCCACGGAATCATTGCCCAGGATTCCGATAAAATGATCGACCGCAACATCACGGCCATGGAAAGTTCGGATAAATTATCGGATGGAGTTTATTGTTTCAAGGGGACAATCCCGTGCGAAGAGACCGGGGTATATGCTTACAGCATCCGTGTGCTTCCCTTCCATCCATATCTTTTTAATCTTCTCTCGATGAACCTGATCACGTGGGGCTAATACCGATACTTTTGCCAATTTTGTGGGGTAGTGGAATGAAAAGAAGCCTCATGAACGATAATCGGCGTTGATGGTGACGTACTCTTCCGACAGGTCTGTTGTGAGCATAACGGCCTCCCCCTTGCCGGTTTTCAAGTCAAGGAGCACGGAGAATTCATGAGCTTGCATAACCTCGTGTGCTGCAGACTCCCAGTCGCCCTGGACCAGGACACCCTGCCTCACAATGGGAACGTTGCCAATGAACAAATCAATACGATCGGGCTCAAATAGCACTCCTGCACGGCCCGCGCTACAGATGATTCTTCCCCAGTTGGGATCCTCTCCATGAAAAGCGCTCTTCACTAAGGGAGACTCCGCGATTGCACGTGCCACAAGTCTCGCAGCATTCTCGTCCGGCGCTCCGCACACTCGTACTTCAACGGCCTTGGTCGCACCCTCACCATCCAGAACGATCTGACGAGCCAGATCCGTACATGCACGATCCAGCATAGAGGAAAAAATCTCCCGATCTTTACGCCCCGGTCCCAATTCAAGCGCGTCAGGCGCTCCCCCTGCCAGCACCACCAAGGTGTCATTGGTGCTGGTGTCCCCGTCTACGGTAATGGAATTGAAACTCTTGCTGTTGGCATACAGAATGCTTTCCCTGAGGAAAGAAACCTCAACCCTGATATCCGTCAGAATCAAGGCCAGCATGGTGGCCATATTGGGAGCTATCATGCCAGCCCCTTTGGCCATTCCCAGAATCCGGAAAGGGCCGTTGGAAGTCCAGCCGTCGAGGCAGACAGTCTTGGGCCTAGTGTCTGTTGTCATCATGGCTGTTGCGACATCCCCAAAAGACCCGCGGTCCACTCCAAGGACGAGTTCGGGAATGCGTTGAAGCATTCGTTCTTTGGGTAAAGGGTTTCCAATGACACCGGTGGACATTGGAATGACGAGTTCAAGGTCAGTTCCCAAATGGTGGGCTACGGCTAGGTTAAGGTCCAGTGCATCCAGCCTTCCGCCATCCCCCGTGTAGGCATTGGCATTTCCTGAGTTGATGAGCACGGCCCTACACAGACCTTTTTTCAAACATCTTCTGGTGATCTCTACAGGTGCCGCACACACGAGATTGGTCGTGGTAACTCCTGCTGCAACAGCAGGAACCTCGGCGGCTACAAGGCCCAAATCAAGCCTGTCGGAATCAGCATGTTTAATTCCCGCTGCTATAGCGCTGAACTTGAATCCTTTGATCCAATTTGTCTGTATATCCAATTCTTCTACTCCAAATCGTTTAGAAAGTTGACCCCCAGGCTCCGCAAGTCTTGAATAAGTTGTGCTCGGCCTGTGTATACCACACCGTTCATTCCTGCACTGATAGCTCCCTCTACGTTTTCCCGCAGGTCATCGATGAATACCGCACAGGACGGATCAATGCCGAACATCTTTATCGCTTTCTCATAGAATGCTAATGAAGGCTTCATTACCCCCAGATCGAAAGACAGGGCCGCGCCGCGAAAAAAAGTCACTCGGGGAAAGTGTTGGATTATCCATTCATAATGAGCTTTGCAGGTATTGGATAACAGCCAGGTGCAATAATGACTCGACAGGAATTCACCGAGCGAGACCATTTCATCGTCCATCCAAAAGATGTCACACCAGATCCTGCGAAAACTATCGAAAGTCAGGTCAACTCCAAGTATGCTCGACATCCGCATCTGGAAATCCTCAAAGTCAATCTCTCCAATTTCCATTGCGAGAACGTGTTGGTGGAAAAGATCCTTGAAAGTTTCCTCGTCTTCAGACAAGAGCTTTCCAAATCTTTGAGGCAACATTGGAAGTAAACGGGAAAAAGCCTTGCCCCAATCAAACGGCACAAGCACGTTTCCAAGATCAAACAGAATGTCGGTGATGTTGCTATGGTGTTTTCGCATGGGCGAGAACTTAATTCATTGAGAAGTACAAACAATCATGTCTTATTGTGCTCATGCTCCTCAGGTTCACATTTTTCAGAAATTCCATTACGGACACGATCTTCCTGGCGGGCGACGATACTATGCTCACACTCCTGTGCGAAATTCATGACCACTTCGTGTAGCGTCATAGCCGACTCGTGGGCCT
>CAIXMD010000490.1 GCA_903920415.1 uncultured Desulfomonile sp. | reverse complement strand
ATCAATGCGCTCTCCAACCTCGAAGGTAATGCCGGCAACACCATCATTCCGGCAATCAGACAGCAGGTCCTACCATCCACCGACAATTCGAAATTTCTGTCGGCAATAGCACCATCACTTATTCTAGGATGCTTCATGGGAATACCTCTGATCGTCTGTGAGGTTATCACGAAACCATTACATTGCGAGTGGATTTTGCGAATCCAAGCCTTGACAAACACGCTCCTCTTAGTAATAGGAAGGGTTGAAGAAAAGGCGTCAAGGAGGATGGCAATGATAGAAGTGGATGGGCTGACCAAATACTATGGTCGGCTGGCCGCTATTAGAGACGTTAACTTCCGAGTGGGTAGTGGGGAGATTGTTGGGTTTCTGGGACCCAACGGTGCGGGGAAGACCACAACCATGCGTATTCTTACGTGCTTTTCACCAGCATCATCGGGGGGGGCAAAAATCCTTGGCCTCGATGTAAACACGGATTCGCTCAGCATCCGAAAAAAAAATGGGATACTTGCCTGAGAACATACCCCTTTATGGCTGGATGCGAGTAAGAGCGTATCTTGATTTTGTTGCAAGAGCCAAGAAGATCCCCGCTGGACAAAGGGCCCAGGAAATTGATCGAGTAGCGGCCTCAGTAGGCTTGGATCAGGAAATGGGTAAGATCGTTCGGTGGCTGTCCAAGGGGTATCGTCAGAGAGTTGGTTTAGCCCAGGCTCTCTTGGGAGATCCTCCGATACTTATTCTGGACGAGCCCACCATAGGCCTTGATCCAATACAGATAAGGGAAATCCGTAACCTCATAAAGAGTTTTTCGCGCAATCGGACGGTTATTCTATCCACACACATTCTTCCGGAAGTGAGTGAGATCTGCGACAGAGTCATTATCATCAACAAGGGCACCATAGTCGCAGAAGATACTCCCGCGAATCTAACCAAGAGCTTTGGTAAATCCACCCGTTGTCAGCTCGTCGTGCGGGCTCCTGCTGCCGAAGTTACGACCTTGCTCACGAGTTTTCCCGGGGTTCTGACCGCAAGGCCGGCCGCTGATTCTGTGAATGGGGAGACCGCTGTAATCATCGAGGCATCTCCCGGCAAAGATATACGGCCTGCCTTGGCGCGAGCCGTTTTTGAAAAAGGTTGGGATCTGCTGGAATTGCGTCCAATTCATGTAAGTCTGGAAGATGTCTTTATTGATCTGGTGACCGAAGAAATTGAGGAATCATCAGCCTCGGAAGGTCTAGAGAAAATGGAGGTAGCTTCATGAGCGGCTGGTACGCTGTCTTCCGAAAAGAAACGGCTAACTTTTTTGTATCACCCATTGCGTATGCAGTGATCGCAAGTTTCTTGCTGATTTCCGGATTCTTTTTTTGGGCAAATGTTTCTCTTATGAGTTTGATCAGCCTTCAAGCAGCAAATAATCCTATGATCTCTCAACGCATAAACCTCACAGACGTGGTAATTCGTCCTCTGGTTCAAAACATGAGCATCATCCTTCTCTTCTTGATGCCTCTCCTTACCATGCGTCTTTTTTCAGAAGAGAAAAAATCAGGTTCCATTGAATTACTGCTCACGTACCCTATCACGGACCTCGGGGTTCTCATGGGCAAGTTCCTTGCAGCAGGACTGGTGCTTGTTATTATGCTGGCAGGTACTTTTTCCTTCCCACTATTGCTCCTCATGCTCGGTGAACCCGACATAGGGACTCTGATAAGCGGTTATTTGGGGCTCTTGCTTATGGGAGCGGCCTTCATGGCGCTTGGCATTTTCTTATCATCGCTGACAGAGAATCAGATTGTAGCAGCAGCGATCTCTTTTGGAGCGGCCCTGCTCTTCTGGGTGATGAGCTGGACATCCTCTTTTTCAGGTGAAAAGCTGGGCGCCATTCTACGTCAACTTTCTATCCTGGAGCACTTAGACACCTTCCACAAGGGGGTACTCTCGCTGGTGGACATTTCATTCTTTGTTCTGTTCACAGCCTTTTTTCTTTTCTTAACTTTGCGATCTTTGGAAGCCTACAGGTGGAGGGGTTAAAGAATGAGATTGGCAAGCTCTCAGCGAAAGTTATTATTGGGTGGCGGCGCTGCCGCCGGTATTTTGATTTTCTTGGCAATCATCGTAGCTATTCAGTACATCGCATTGCAGAACCCCAAACGGTGGGATCTCACCAAAAGCAAACGCTTCACATTATCCTCTCAGAGCAAAAATATCTTGGAAACATTTAAGAAAAACAAAACTCCCATCGAATTACTGGCCTTCTACGAAAGCAAGGATCAGTCTGCAAGAGAAGAAGTCAGGGATCTACTCGATCAGTACAGGGACGTGTACTCGGATTTCAATTACTCCTTCGTAGATCCAGACAAAGACAGGGCAGTAGCTCTAAAGAACAAGATAGATTCTTATCCGACTCTTGTATTGAGGGCCGGGGACAAAGACGAGCGGATCTCTACTGCCGATGAAGAAACCGTCAGCAATGCTCTCATGAAACTACTCAGAACTGATATTAAAAAGGTGTACCTGCTGAAAGGACACGGAGAGTTATCTCCTGAAGAGAAGGGAGACACCGGGTTTAGTACTGCCAAAGAGCAGATTGAGAAACAGAATTACAAAATTGAAGAGATAGTTCTCTTGCAAGCGGCATCGGTCCCTGAAGACGCTTCAATTCTTATTATTGCCGGACCCCGGACAGATCCTATGGACAGTGAACTCGAAGCCATAGGAGGTTTCATTCGGCGCGGAGGCAGCCTCATGGTTATGCTTAATCCGTTTAAGACCCCTAAGCTTGCCGGATTTTTAAAGGATTACGGATTCGTAACCACTGACGATATCGTAGTTGACCGAATGAGCAGAGTGCTTGGGGGCGATTACCTGATGCCGGTGATAACCACTTACGTAAAGTTTTCCATCACAAAGAATTTCACGCTGGCATCTTTTTTCCCGGAGGTCAGGTCGGTGAGGGTATCGGAAAAGCCCTTGCCCAAGGTGGATGCCCAGGAATTGGCTTTGACGAGTCCTGTTTCTTGGACCATTAACGAGGATCAGCTCAACTCCGGAAATGCCAACTTTGATGAGAAGACCGGTATAAAAGGGCCGGTCTCAGTCATGGCGGTTTCGCAATACGCATGTAAAGACGAGACACCACAAGCTTCGGATAAGAAAAATGAACCAATGCAAGAGTCTTCCGGACTGCAGGCGTCCAGCCCCCTGGACAAAGCGAAGTTGGACGAGGCTCCCTCCTCCGACCAGGCCGGCACCAAACTGAGAAAAGCCCGTATTGTGGTATTCGGCAGTTCGCTCTTGGCTTCGAACAAGTTTTACAAACTTCAGGGCAACGGGGATTTGTTTATGAACACCGTTTCATGGCTTGCCGAAGACGAGAACCTCATTGCAATACGTCCGAAATCATTACGTTCCCAGCCCATTGTACTAACGGCCAGTGAATCCTCGTTCATCTTTCTCATTCCGGTGCTTCTGGTTCCGCTCGCGTGGATCATTGCCGGAATAGTGGTTCACGTGTATCGCAGACGAGCCGTTAAGGCATGAAAAAATCCAGTTGATGCCTGGGGATGTCCCTGAACTCTTCATAATGTTGAAGCCATCGTTTCGGAGGTTTTACGAATGAAATTGAGTAAAATTTCAGTCTATCTATTGATTCTGGCGGCTCTGGCCGCATGGCTCTACTTTGTGGAGATCAAACAGAAAGACAAGAAACAAGCTGATGAGGATAAGGCATCCAAAATTGTCAATATTGAAAAGGATCAGATCGTTCAAATCGATCTGAAATCAGTAGATGGCGTCAACATTGAACTGAAAAAGCCTGATGAATGGGTCATCACTGCCCCATTAAATACTAGAGCCGACCAGGCGGCAGTGGGCTCTCTCCTTCTGTCGGCTACTGACGCACGGTCCGAGAAAATTGTTCTAGAAAAAGATGTCAAATGGGAAGAATACGGTCTGGAAAAGCCTGGTTTTTCTGTTGCCCTCACGACGAAGGATGGGAAGACTGAGATACTTTTCGGCGAATCCAACCCATCCAAGACATCCTACTATGTGCGGATAGGTGGCGATCCCAGGCTTTTTCTCGTCTCGGACACTTTGAAAAACAGCCTTAACAAGCCCTCCTTGGATCTCCGCGACAAGACGGTAATAACCATTGCGCCTGAAGACGTTGACCGTATACAGATCACTCAAAAGGGTGAGGAAACTGAACTCAAACGTGAGGAGCCTGAAAAGTGGATAATGATAAGACCCGAGAAGATGCGAGTCAAGAATTCCGTTTTAAACAGGGATCTGAACAATCTGGCGAACCTGAAGGCCAAACAAATTATCGATGAACCCAACCAGCAAGGCAATCCTTACGGCTTAGAAAATCCTGAGAAATCAATTCTGCTGGCAGGACCAAAACTTGATCAAACTTTGTTGATAGGAAGCCCTGACCACAAAGAGGTTTCCACAACATCGGAGCCCGCCGTTTACGCCAGAATAAAGGGGTATGATACAGTTTATCTTATTGATGAGCGTTCGGTGAAGGGGCTTACCCAACCGGACCGGAATCTTTTGAGAGACAGGTCTTTGTTGTCCTTTAATCCGGTAGACGTCGATAAGCTGGAAATAGATCTGGATGGTAAGAAGTGGGTCGCTGTGCGGGGCACTGATAAAAAATGGAGCCTGGAGCAGCCACAAAAGATCGAAGGTATCGATAGTTGGACTTTGACATCTATTTTGTGGGAACTGAAAGACCTGGAGTGGAAAACCATGACCAAGGGGGCCGACGGCGATTTGTCATCCACTCATCTTGACAGTCCTCAATTGATTATTACCGTTTTTAAGAAAGACGAAAAAGAACCATTGATCCTTAAGGCTGGATGGAGTTCGAGTCTTCAGTCCAGCAAAAAGGATAGCGACGGAGAGCCCACGGACAAAAAAGAGCCTGCCGGCACGGACAAGGAAGAGACAACTGATGACAGGAAATCTGAACTTAAAGCCGACCCTCAAGTAAAGACGCCTCCTGACACTCCTGGAAAACCTCAGGTGCCGGAGTTAGTCAATGCGATGGTAGAACCCCACGAAGAAAAGGGAGCTATTTTTGCTATCAGCAGCATTTTCATAGTGCGATTGCGAAGCGACCTTGAACGGATTGTGGGCAAGCAATAGCTTGAGGGTTCGATATTAATCGTCGAGAAAATCTTTTTTTTCTGCAATTTTTTTCACTGCCCCAACAGCGATCTCTACCTCTTCAAAGGTGTTGAAATATCCCATACTGAAACGGACCGTTCCATCAGGGAAGGTCCCTAGCGCTTGATGGGCCAGGGGAGCACAGTGCAACCCGACTCGCACCAGGATCTCAAATTCCTGAGACAGAATTGTGCCTGCCTGTTGAGGGTGAACGCTTTCGAAAGTAGCCGGAATGGCCCGGTTTCCACACCCTCCAAAAGACTGATGCAGGTTGTCCGGGAGAGCCTGATCAAACGTTACGGACAATATGGGAACCTGTATTTGAGTTTTCAGAGGTCCGTAAAGTGTTATGCCCGGGACATCGATGAGGCCTTCTACGAGAGATTCTAGGAGATTCCTCTCGTGCATCCTGATGGTTTCAACCCCTGTTTCGAGGACAAAATCTACACCCGCTCCCAGACCTGCAATACCTACATTATTCCTGGTACCGCTTTCCAGGGCGTCCGGGAAAAAATCCGGCTGCCTTTCTTGTTCTGAGACGCTTCCCGTTCCTCCGCGTTTCAATGGGCGGATGGGGACACCCTCCCCTACATAGAGCCCTCCGGTTCCCTGAGGCCCGTACAGTGCCTTGTGCCCCGCGAAGGCAAGGAAGTCTACCCCCATGGCCTGAACGTCTATGGGAATCGCTCCTGCAGTCTGTGCAGCGTCCAAGAGCAGAGGGACTTTCCCCGCTGCCTCTCTAACCGCAATTACATCTTGGATAGTGCCGCAGACATTTGATGCATGATTCAAAGCGATCAAGGCAGTGTTTTCCTGGATCATGTCTTTTAGGGCCCGCACATCCAGGATGCCCATCTTGTCACATGGGGCTACGGAAACAGTTATGATTCCAATGTGTTCCAGATGCCGCACGGGTCTGATTACGGAATTGTGTTCCAACTGAGTAATAATTACGTGATCGCCTGGATTGAGGACTCCGTATATGACCGTATTGAGTGATTCCGTTGCGTTAAGGGTGAAAACAATTCGTTTCGGATCGGGTATGTTGAAGAGCCTCGCCAGTTTATTACGGGTTCCGTCAACGATAACCGAAGCCTCCATGGACTTGTCGTGCCTGGATCTCCCTGGATCGGCACCGACTTCGGTCATGAAATGAACCATGGCGTCTGTAACACTCTGAGGCTTGGGGAAAGAAGTTGCCGCATTATCCATGTAAACTTGTCGATTCATCTTTCCCCTTCATCATGAACCGGGATCCCGGCTCATAACACGGTTGAAAAGCCTATCGAATTCTTCGGCAGTCGAGTCCCAACTAAATCCGTCCCGTATCACCACCTCGCGTCCTGTTCTTCCATATTCTTCCCGCAGGACGGGGTCTGTTGTAAGCTTTCGAAGGCACGTTCTAAGGCTCTCAATATCGCCCGGCTCGTATAACAGAGCAGTCGATCCTTCGCGCACCAGGTCTGGAATTCCACCGATACGGGTGGCAATAACCGGGAGTTCCGAAGCCATGGCCTCTTTGACAACGTTAGGCGTACCTTCGGTATGGCTGGGAAGGCACAAGATATCGGAATCTCTCATTGCATCTGCCACTTCCATGGGTTTCAGAATGCCTCTCCATACAGTCCTGTCCATCAGCCCCAAGGTCTTGCAAAGAGACTTCAGTTCGGATCCATAAAATCCGTCGCCGACTACAACGAGATCAACTTGGGTGAATTCCTTAGCAGAAAAGGCTACCAAGAGATCCTGAAGCCCCTTTTTCGGAATCAAGCTACCGACGAAGACAACGCGGACCCTCTTTGATTTTCTTCGGGGCTTCTCCGGAGGTCGAAATATTTCAGTGTCGACACCGAACCGGGGTACATAACATTTTGAAGGAGAAGCGCCCAAGGCTACCATGATCTCCATCAATTCTCTGCTCACAGGCGCAATTACTTCAGCACGGCTGATGACCCACTTGGTAAGGGTCCTCCACAAGACCCTGTCCCGAGCCAGGTACCCATCATCTCCCCGGAATGAAACAAGAAGGTGATTTCCCTTCAATAGGTTGATTGCCGCCCCGACTATACCTGCGCCTATCCAATTGGCATAAACGATGTCCGATGGGCGTATTTCGGAAAGGGCCCTAAGGAGAAACGCCCCCATCATGGGAAACAGTTGAGCCTTGGCCGAAAAACTCTTGGCCAGGTTTTCAGGTATGCCCCCCGCCCCCTCGGTTAACCGTTCCCAGGACCGAGGAAGAAAGTATCCGAACCGTATTGTTTCTATACCATCAATAGTTCGCCTACCATGAAATTCAGGGGTTGCAGGCGCAAGAACCGTTACTGCATAACCTCGCTTCTTGATCGCTACCATCAGCTTGGCTATAAAAATCCCTGACCAGTCGTCAGCATGACATGGATAGGATGTTGTCAGTACGAGTATTCTGGGATGCTGCAACGTGAAGACCCGTTAGAAAGCCGGCGCTTTCAAAATGTCAATTTCGGCAATTCACCCTCTTCACATTGGACTAATGTAGCGTTTGTTCCTGTATTGCCAGTGCCAAAAGTTTTGACGAGGTGCTTCTCTTCCGATCAAGACTCCCTGCCTCGGTTCTTAAGAATCCTTTTTTTCTTTTAGGGCTGCAAGGATCTTTTCCGGTGTCACGGGGAGTTCTTTTATTCTTACCCCCACAGCGTCATAAATGGCGTTGACAATTGCAGGAGCACTAGGAACACAGGCCGGTTCGCCGATGCCCTTGGCCCCGAAAGGTCCTGTCGGTTCAAAGGGTTCGATGATAACCGTTTCAATGGGAATGAAATCCTTGGCAGTCAGCAACTTGTAGTCCAGGAGGTTTGGATTCATTACCCGGCCATGGTTTACCTGAATCTCTTCAGTCAATCCATAACCCACCCCCATGACTGTAGCACCGTAAATCTGACCTTGGACCAGCATGGGGTTGATAGCTCGACCCACGTCGTGGGCTGCCACATAATTTAGTATCTTCACCTGCCCGGTTTCCCTGTCCACTTCCACCTCAACGCCGTGAGTTCCGAAGGTGTAACAGCACGAAAGGTTCCCCTTCCCTTCCCGGTCCAGCATTTCGTTGGGAGGATCGTAGAAGGCTTCTGCAATGACCATCTCCCCCTTGCCCGTCCCCACCAAGTGCGCTTTTCGAAGAATCCGTGAGGCTGCCATTCTGAAATAGGGATTGTCAGGATCAGACTTGATGAAAACTGTTCCACTCTTGATATCAAGGTTGCCGGGATCGGAGAGCACCAACAGATCAAGGTCCGGTTCCTTGAAGTCGGGATCCACGCGAGCCCTTTTCTTCAAGTCCTGTTCTATTAGTGAGGCCATCCATTTTGCAGCCAAATCAAGGACTTTTTTCTTTACCTCTTCCGCGACCATGAGGATGGCGTGTCCTGTAATGAAAGCGTGACGGCTGGCATGTGTTCCCACATCCCACGGGCAAACCTCAGTATCCCCGGTGAAGATCGAAACATTCTCGGGGCTGAACCCTGTGGCCTCTGCCACCATCTGCCGAACAATGGTCTCCGACCCTTGCCCTTGATCGGTCGCTCCGGTTATCACTCCTACATTGCCATCGTCATCCACCTTCACAATAATTCCCTGAGCATCGGAAAGATAAACCCGAGCCCCGCCACCCACATGTATGAATGAAGCAACACCAACCCCGCGTCCGTTTTTCTTACCCCTTTTCTCTTGCCAGTGGAGTTTGGTCTCGACTGCGTCAAGACATTCCTTCATGGGACATGTGGTAATCTTCAGCCCCATTGGGGATGTTTCATAAGGAATATTGGCGTTAATCTTTCGAAAATCCATCGGGTCAATGCCTGCCGATTCGGCAAGTTGGTCCATGGATTGTTCTACCACGAAGGTTGCCTGAGGATTCCCGTAGCCTCTCATTGCTTGGGCATAAATATTGTTCGTGTACACACAGGTAGCCTGAAAAAGCACATTGGGAACCCTATAAAGAGATGACATGGGAATCATCATGACTGACGGAGTAGTGGCTCCCCAAGACGTGTAGGCACCGTTATCGAGGATCATGTTCACAGATCTGAAGGTCAATCGGCCATTCCTGTCGCAACCTTGCTCCACAGTAGCTATCACAGGCTGTCGGGGAGGGCTGGCTAGGAATTCCTCGCGTCTTGAAAATACAATCTTGACCGGGCACCTCGTCTTCCAAGCAAGCAGGACAAGAATAAACTCATAGATGTCCGTGTCGAGCTTGCTTCCAAAACTCCCTCCTACGTAAGGAGTAAGAACGCGGGTGTGCCCCTTGATGCCGATGTTTTTAAGAAACATGTCGAGTCGGTCTTTGCCCCCGAAAGGCACATTGGTAACGCTCCTGAAAATAAGGTTGTCATTGACGTCAAACTCAGCAATGCCTCCACTCGTGCCCATGCAGGCCTGGTGAACCCATTGGGTGCGGAAGTCATCCTTCACCACATAGGCGGATTCGGTACGTGCGCTGTCTATATCACCTACGGCAAGCTTCCACGGCAACGGCAGAATGTTGTTGCGCCTAGGTTTTCCCCTGGCATCGAATTCATGGATGAGCGGAGCATCTTTTTTCATGGCTTCGATCGGATCAAATAGAGCGGGCAAATCCTCATACTCCACCTTTATAAGATCCAGCGCCTCTTCGGCTGTGTCCTCATCAATTGCGGCTACTGCGGCAACCTCATCTCTAAACTGTCTTACCTTTTCCTTTTTCAAAGGTGTCTGGTCGCCGATGAATCCGACTCTCACGTCCGGAGTGTTGAACCCTGTCAGAACCGCCCGCACCCCGTGCAGCTTTTCTGCCTGAGAGGTGTCTATGTTCTTGATTCTTGCGTGAGGACGAGAGCTGTAAAGGATCTTGCCATAGAGCATCCTGGGTAATTTCATGTCATTAATGTAAACTGCTCTTCCTGTGACTTTATCCTTGTCCATTCGAGGATAAGATTTCCCGACGAAGAGATCTCCCATTTCTCACTCCTTGCCGGACGGTCTTTATTCCGCCCGAGACATGATTTCTGCGGCATGGCTGATTGAATCGACTATCTGGACATAACCTGTACATCTACACATGTTTCCTGCGATTGCATGTCTTATTTGATCTTCAGTTGGATTAGGGGTTCGGTCCAATAGGGCTTTGGCGGACATTATCATCCCGGGTGTACAAAAGCCGCACTGCACACCGGCTTTTTCCAGAAAGGCCGTCTGAATGGGATGGAGCCCATTGTCTTTGCCGACCAAGCCTTCTATGGTAAGGACGTCCTTGCCCTCGACTTCAACGACAGGATAAATGCAGCTATTAATTGGAGCCCCATTCACAAGGACTGTACATGCACCACATTCACCCTCGCCACACCCCTGTTTAGCGCCCGTCAGTTCTAATTCATCTCGGAGCACTCGTAGCAAATTCCAATGGGGGTAGACGTCCACCTGTACCGAGTCACCATTTACGGTGAACCTTATGGTCTGCTTCATTATGTTGCAGCTCCTTTCCAAACCTTGATTCAGTCAATACGCGCCTTCAGGCATCCTTTCCTGATTTAGGATAATCAGCCCTGCGCACGATCCAGACAAATCAAACCCGTACGTTTCACAAGTATACGAATCATATCCCTGCGGTACCACTCAGATCCTCGGATGGTAGTCCTGGGAGAGGCATCAGCGGATGCAATCTTTCCAGCCTCATCCAACACAACCGCGTCGATACTCTTTCCCTCGAGAAAAAATTCGGCCTTTTTGGCCCGCATGGGTGTGGGACCAGCCACTCCAAGTCCGATTCTCGCCTTTCGGCAAGTCTTCATGTCGTCTTCCAGTGACAGGAGGACTGCTACCCCCAAAATCGGCAGGTCCATTGCCTTGCGACGGGTGTGTTTCCAGTAAGACATTCCCGTGTTGGGAAGCGGTTGAGGAACATCAAAGCTGGTAACCAGCTCACCCGGATGAAGATCGGTCCTGCCTGGCCCCTTAAAAAATTCGGCTATCGGAACCGACCGTTGCGTTCCTAAACCTGCAATTTGCACAGTGGTTTCCAGGACAAGCATGGGAGGTCCCGTGTCCGCGGATGGGGCGGCATTACACAAATTTCCGCCTATAGTAGCCGAATTTCTCACTTGCACCGAACCTAGATTGCTGACAGCATCTGTAATTATTGGAAATTTTTCCCTGATTTCGGTCGAAATTTCCAGCGTTCTGTGGGTAGTGGCACTCCCGATACT
>CAIXMD010000489.1 GCA_903920415.1 uncultured Desulfomonile sp. | reverse complement strand
GCAAAAAGAAGACAGTGCTTCTCAGGTTAAACACCTGGAGGATGAATTAGAGTTATTTAAGGCGCAAGAGGCCTCGATGCTTGGAGAGGATTTTGCCCAGGTTTCTCAAGATGGTTCCGTTGGAATTTTGCCGTTACAGCGTATATCATGAAAATCAAAACCTCTTCGGGTTGAAACTTAGAGCTTCTTCCCCATTTAAGTACGTTTATCCAATCAAAGAAGAGGAGCTTGATGACCTGGTTTATTTCTTTGAGGACGAAGAGCGGGTAAGGAGTGAGCGAAATCCAATCGTTGCTTTTCTGACCGAACGACAGGCTTTCAAAATTCTCAGAGGGCGTTTCAATGCCTGGCGAGAGCTTTTCTGGCAAGAAAACGCAATACTATCGATGACATTAACAGACGATGAGGTAATTATCAAGGATACCCGGCCGGTGGCTGTTGATTCGTCGTATAGATTGAAGGGGCTGAAAAGAGACATTTATCTTGCAACCGATAAAGCGCCCTCAAGGGACAATCTTATCAGCCGATTTTCCTCGGGCGCAGTCTCAAGTAGCGAAGTGGAAGCAATTTGTGAGGAATTTCTAATAAATAAGATCGCCGTGGAAATTGATGGGCGATTTTTGGCGCTTGCTGTCCGGGAGCCGATACCCGACCTGCCATCAGCGCTGGAATATCCTGGTGGAGTAGTTCTTCCAGACCGAAATGTTCATCTGTACAAACAAGCATTAGGATGACTTTTAGCGCAAGTACAATCCATTTCGACGAGGCTTTAGAACTTGAGAGCGGGAGGGTTCTTGAAGGTTTTGATATTGCTTATGAAACTTACGGATCGCTGAATAGTAATAAGGACAACGCGGTACTTATCTGTCATGGCCTCACTGCGGATGCCCACGTAGCAGGAGGGCACGATGATTCAAACCCAAAAAAGGGATGGTGGGAAGCTGCGGTCGGATCAGGTAAACCTTTCGATACAGACAAATATTTTATCATATGCTCAAATGTACTGGGTGGCTGCGGAGGCAGCACAGGCCCGTCCTCGATAGACATACCTCGCAACGCTCCGTATGGTTTGAAATTTCCAGTGGTCACCGTAAGTGACATGGTTAATACTCAAGCTCGCCTGGCTGATGTCCTGGGTGTCAATACCTTCCACACCGTCGCCGGCGGTTGTTTTGGCGGCTTTCAGGCGCTTCAATGGATGCGGAGCTACCCAAAACGACTTAGCAATGCAATCGTAATAAGCGCTACACCTCGAACCACCACCCACAATTTAGGTTTATGGGAAGTTATTCGTCAGGCGATCATCCGGGACCCGGACTTTAATGGCGGGGACTATTACGGCAAAAAAATGCCGGCGTCCGGAATGGGTTTGGCGCAGATGTTTGGAATTATGATCTGGATGGATCGCGAGGTTATGAGTGACCGATTCGGTTTGAAGTTCAGTAATGATGGAGGCCCTTCCTACACCCTAGAGCCGGAATTTGAATTTCAGGCTTTTATCCACAAGGTTGGTAAAAACGCAATAGCTCGTTTTGATCCTAACTCCCTCATCTATCTCACAAAGGCCATGGATTATTTCGATCTAAAGAGAGGAAGGGAGAATCTGGACGAAGTTTTCTCTGATGTCCGATGCCGGACCCTGTTGATAAGCTACCGAACGGATTGGCGTTACCCGCCGGAGCAAATGGAAGAAATCAGCGTCGCTCTCTCAAATCATGAACTGCCTAACGAATTGCACGTTCTGGACAGCAATTTCGGCCACGGGGCTTTTATCTATGATTCCGAAGGCGCCTTGGAACTCATCCGTCGTTTCATGGTATCTGCGGAATGAAATGACTTAGAGTGAGTATTGGGAGACCGCCCAGCTTGCCTCCAAGCTCTTGGTACGCAAGGCGACGGTAACCGGCACAGTCAGCAACTCGTGTAAACACTTCGCTTTCGACCAGATATTGATTCGAATATCCGTGGGTAGCATCCAGGCACGTAACAATATTTTGTCCCACGTGAGATGCGACCAGTTCTGGTGCTACCGTATGCGCCTCTATGACAACCATTCCATGTTTTCTTGTAAGCGGTATCCAATCCTCAAATAGCTCTATGAGATTGCATTCCATATCCCGAGGCCTGATGAGTGACCCGTCGGGAAGTGCGAAAGGCGCCTTTGACAGCGACTGCCATGCATGTAATCGCTCAACCCGTTCAGGTTTCTTATATTTTCGGTCATGGATGACTGACTTGCTTACATGAAGCGCATTCGTGGGATCGATGCCATTATCTATGAGTCGTTTGGATAAGCCTGACGGGTCGCCAATATCACCAAAGATTGTTTTATTAGGAATTCCAGTCCGTTCTAACGCTGCTTTCGTAAATGCTCTCGCGACCTTGGTGTATTCAGCTCCAACCATAGTCAGAGGATAAGTTTCCAAAAAACGTCCACGAAGTGTTTGATCACGAATCGCCCGAAATAACTCAACCAGGAGTGTCCCGTCACCCGATCCGGTATCCACAACACTCTCAGGTTGTTCGTGTAAAGGCTCTCGGTTAAATATGGGCAGAACGAGATCAAGGAAAGGTTTCTTGCAGTTGCGTTGGAAGATGATACCACTGAAGGTGATATCCAGATCTCGGTCCAAGTGAAGTTCAACAGTGGTGGAATCATTGGCCTCATCTTTATGGACGGTCCCGAAAAGAATCTCCGGAACGTTTTCAAATGTAGGCAAGTAGCTGACAGGATAGAAATATTGAGGCGTCAATGCTGCCGCTGCGGCACCTGAGACCGTGAGTGCAAAACCATGGCTGTCGGTTAGTCCCCACCCGTGTTTCTCAAGGACATCAGCCATGAATTTGGCGACGGCAGGCTCGGACGCCAGATTATTAAATGGCAAGAATTTGCCCACGTTACAAGCAAGAAAAGCTAGCGTTCCATTTATGTACAATTCCTTCATGATTACTGCAACGAGCGCTCCGTAGAGGTGTAGAGCCACGCGTTCATGAAGAAGCGATCCCTCCACGTCGTTGGGAAGTCTTGGAAAAAACAATTTTGAGGGATGAAATCCGTTACGGGCTTGAATCAGGTTTGGCAAGTCAGACGCTATACCCGATAATCGTTGAATCTGATTGTAGTAATCGACCAAAGGAAGCCAGGCTACTCCATCATCGGTAAGTGTAACCTCCTGTCGGCCACAGTCCACGTCACCGGAAAGACGGACAAATCCCTGATGGGCGAGTAGCCGAAAGGCAATGTGAAAATACCCTTTCCGAGCACCCACCTGATCGGCGAGACGGTTCACGTTCCATGGGGAATCCGACTTCTTGAGGAGATCGAAGACATTGTGACTTGCAAGTGATTGAACCGTGGAACCTATCGCGATTCCATCAATGTGGTGACACATGGTCTTTACGACGGACACTTGCAACTTTCCAGCCTCTAATGCTTCAAAAGACAATCTGACCCTAATGAAATCTTGCTTGTATTAGCATTAATGGTATCATCTAATATGTTGCACAACAACGTGAATGTT
>CAIXMD010000488.1 GCA_903920415.1 uncultured Desulfomonile sp. | reverse complement strand
GTTTGCGGATTTTAAGCGTTCGAAAACTTCTATAGACTGTGAGTAGTTCTTATTCCGGAAGTTCTCTTCGGCTTTTTGAAAAAGCTCTTCGGGGGTTGATGCTTTCTCCACGGCGCCGGAACTCCACAAGGATGGGCAGCCTGCAAGGAGAAGCGCTGAGAATAAGACGGCGGTTAATTTAATTCCTAGAGTCATTTCGCCTGCCCTGACGAGCACTTATAGCAACTGCTCTTTATCAGCGGGGAAGCCCCCTGTCAAGAAATCACTCAATAAGTTCTGTGAAGGATCTTTTCTGCCAACTTCATAAGGGCCGTTTTCTCTTCCGATAGGGGGAAGATGTCTAGGCGACCAATGGCTTTATTGATATAGTAGCGGCTCTTCTTCAGGGTTTCTTCTATGCCGCCACGTTTTTCCAAGAAACCCTTCATCCATTCCAGGTCTCCAGTGGTCAGCCGTTTTTCTTTGATCATCGTTGTGATACGTTTTTTCTCGACCTCATCCGCTTTTCTTAGAGCAATGATAAGGGGGAGGGTGAGCTTGCCTTCTTCCAGGTCCTTACCCGGTTCCTTGCCCATGGTCTCCACGTCGGATCTATAATCTATGACGTCATCAGTCATCTGAAAGGCAATGCCCAAGTTAAACCCAAAATCGGCCAGAGCTTCTTCCCTTTCTGCGTCCAATCCACCGAGGATCGCTCCACCTCTACAAGCAGCTTCCATCAAGACTGCAGTCTTATCCGTAATGATACGGATATAATCTTCTTCAGCCATCTCTATATTTCCGATATTCATCATCTGGAACAGTTCACCTTCACTAAGCTTTTCGGTTGTCCTGGAAACTATGTCAAGGATTCTCAGGTTTCCCAGTGAGGTAAGAGCCCTGAACGCCTTTGCAAGTATGAAATCTCCTCCTAGCACACACATCTCGTTCGACCAGAGGGAATTAGCGGAAGGCCTGCCACGCCTGGTCTCAGCTCTATCAACTACGTCGTCATGGAGCAGGGTCGCTGTGTGGATACACTCTATGGCGCCGGAAAGCGTGACGGCGTCCGTCCCGGCATAGCCGCCCATTCTCGCTGCTATGATTGCGAGTTGTGGACGAATTCTCTTGCCGCCGCTGTTCATAATGTGCGCGCCGATTTCAAAAGCTACAGGTACCCGGCTTTTCAATTGCTGAATAAGCTCTTGCTCCAGACTTTCCATCATGGACCGGATTGAGTCCAGCAGATCCAAATTAGCCTCCCAGAAGCACTGATGAAGTAATAGTTTGGAAAAACGCGGTATTTACATATGTGCTATTCTACTTCCAGAGCATAAAGAGCTGCGCCAAGAGCCCCAATTATCTGCGGATGCGGAGGAATACGAACAGGGGTGCTTGTGTGTTCCCGAATCAGGTCAGCCAGGAAGTGGTTATGTTCTATGACGCCGCCAGTCAATACTACGGTGTCGGTGAGGGTATCCATTTCCAGGACCCTCTTAACAACGGAGCGGAATAATCCTCGCACTATTCGATCTATCGGGTGCCCCGCCTTAATTTTCTCAAGGACTTCGGTTGCGGAAAAGACAGTGCAGTAACTGCCCAAAGGGACCTCTCCATCGGCTGTGCGGGCCAGATCGTCCAGCTTTTCAATTGGGAGACGCAGCCTGAGAGCCATTTCCTCTAGGAAAGCCCCCGTTCCTGCTGCGCATTTTCTGTTCATCTTGAAACTGACCCGCAGTCCCCGCTCATCAAGTTTGATGATCTTGTTATCCTGCCCTCCGATGTCAACAACCGTGATGGGGCCAGGGACAAAGAGGAGACAGCCGCGTCCGTGACAGGAAATTTCGGTAAGATGAACGGAAGCGAAAGGAACACTGTTTCGGCCGTAACCCGTTGAAACTACTTGGCCGACCTCGCTTTGGGTGATTCCACCTGCCTTCAAACATTTATCCCAGGTCTCCCTGGAAGCACACTCAAAATCAGTTCCCGAGTAAGTGACGTGACTAGCCACTATGCGATGTTCACGGTCGATTATCACCGCTTTTGTGGTGCATGAGCCCACATCGACGCCACCGGCTAAATTATGCATTGTTTCCTTTGGTATCGGACAGCAGGCACTTCATATTCTGGCTCTATCTTCTCTCTTCCAGTTGCTCAATGAAAGCCTCTATATTGGTTCTTGTCTGTTCCTCCGAGTAGCAGCGCAAATCGTTTAAGTCCCCGTTTAAAACCAGAACAGGGAGACCCAAGCGATCATTCATCCTCTGGGGCATTCCGTAACGACTGTTGGAATTATTCGGACAAGTCCTGGCATCATGAAAGATCACCCCGTCTACGGAGAAGTTCTTGATCCAGGCGTCCATATAGGCTTCTTTATAAGACTCGTCCCGTACAATGAAAAGCTCGGTATAAGCCCTCGCCATCGACTCGAAAGGAGTCTTGGGATCGAATGCGTCGAATATCCAACTGTTGCAATAGGTTGATGCCACTATGTTGGTCTTGAGACTTAGGAACTGCGTGCTCAAGTCTTTCAACTTGCCCCAGATCGGCATCCCATCCCAGTAAATTCTGTGACGTTCGCCATCAATTGCTGCAATGCCGTTCTTGACGCGCTCCTTGAGTTCCGGCAACAGCAGCTTGTAATAATCCACGGCTTCCTGTAAACCCCTGAGAACTACTGCCGGGGCCATATGGACCGTGGCGTCGAAAAACGTCAAAGGGGCTGGCTTTGCTGCGCCGCATTCCAGAACTTGGCGCCAAAGCTTGGTGCATTCCAGGCTGAGCCCTAGGACCTCCCGGAAGCGATCCATATCCAAGCGGTTTCCAGACACCTCCTCCAGGATCGGTACCATTGCCTGAATCTGTTCAGACAGGTCAGTAATATGATAATCCTCAACCGCTTTAATGTTTCGGTGAGTATGTATACCGATAAGAGGGACCTTCCATTCCCGAGCGTAAAAGGCAAACCAGTCCTGAACGTCCCTGCACTGGTTTGTGTTGTACACGAGCACATCGGCCTTCGGAATCGATTGGATCCCGTAAGCTTTGGTCAAGGGTGTCAGGCCCTTAAGATAGGCTCCAACATCCGAGGTCAAGTAAGAGCATATATCCGGGGAATATCCGACGGCATTGGCTATTGGAATCACGTCGGTGGCCATCCGGGTCGCGCCGAGAAGCGCTCCATGATTCTCCGGATAATACACCAAGAAACCCATGGCATGGAGTAGTTCCGCAGGGCCAACTGAGGTGCACCAAGCGACCTTGGGTGTTCCTTCTTTTTTTGCCTTATCCAATGCCTCGAAATGTCCTGCCAAAAGTTTTTTCATCTCGGACGCCGCTGCAATGGTCTTGCGATCTGTCTTTTCGAGTGACGCCATAACTCTCTCCTCGATTAGATTTCTTATTGATTATGCATGAAAAAGATAAATAATGTTACCCTTGAAGTCAAGTTGTCAGGCCGTATCGTCGTATGCTTCATGGTTATTCTTTGGGAGCCAACTCGTCTGCTCGATGAGTGGCCGCTTCCACTGCATCCATTATGATTCCTCGGAATCCCGCGCGTTCCATAACCTGTAATCCCGCAAGGGTTGTTCCTCCCGGGGATGTGATACGGTCTTTTAGTTCGCCAAATGGGGTATTGTCAGAGGTAGCCATAACCGCTGCTCCCTTCACCATCTGCACGGTGAGTTCCCGTGAAGTTTGTCTGTCGAGTCCCATGCGCACTCCCGCATCAGTCAAGGCTTCCATCATGACGAATAGATAACCTGGGCCGCTGGCCGAAAGCGCTGTAACAACATTCATCATTTTTTCTTCTACTGCAACCGCATGGCCTATTGCAGAGAAAAGACTTAAGGCCATCTCAATGTCGCCGTCATTTGCAGTTCCGGCCTTACACAGAGCCGTAGCACTGCTACATACCATGGCTGCAGCGTTTGGCATCGCACGAATTATCCTAGCCGGTCTCTTGAGGCGCGACAGAATGAAGCTTGTGGAAATACCAGCGGCAATCGAGATGACTACGAGTCTCTCATGAATCCTTTCAGCTATAGAGTCAAGGACACCTGTCATGATCTGAGGTTTGACCGCCAGCACTAATATTGACCTTTCAGAGCCGATGGTCTCTCCTATTTGTTGAACCATGCGGATGCCGAATTCTTTCTTCAGAGCCAGAACCCGTGCAGGGTCAATGTCAAAAACACGAATCATTTCGGCTTCAATTGTTCCGGCTTGAAGCAGCCCGCGAATCAGTGCCGACCCCATGTTACCTGCGCCGATAATGCCAATGGTACTCACTTGTTTCTCCATAATGATCAGATTAATTCAAAGGGAAATCTGATAACTAAAATAGTTATTGCCTATGAAGTTCAGCCTGAACATGATAAAAGCATACTAACATGGAAAGGCTGGCCATCCCATGAAATTTCCTTCCAAGATTCTAGGCTGTCTTCATCAAGTTGAGAGAGTCGGCCGAATAGACTCTTTGGTTTTCTCAGATGTCAGGGAGGACGAGAAGCGTGAGGAATAGAGCAAATATTGATGCAAGGGGACTGGCGTGTCCTCAACCGGTGCTTGAGGCTAAGAGGGTTCTGGATGACGGTTCTGTTCATCATTTCTTAGTGTTGGTGGACAATCATCTCTCCGGATTAATCGGGGAAGAAGCTGGGATGTAGGTGATCTGAGGGTGCTGAGATGTGACTGATTGTTTGGTGCGGCAATCATCGAGTATTAGACTAATTACACTAATAGATCTCGATTTCCAGACCTTCATAGGCTGCAGTGGTCTTGGGAAACCTCTCCCGTGCTTTTCTTTCAATTTCCTGGACTGTCGCATCGTCGTTTCCGTGGTGAAAGATCACCAAATGCTTTGCAGCAGCGGCTACAGCCGTTCTGACTGCGCCCTCCCAAGTGCTGTGCCCCCACGACTCCCTGGAAAAATCGTCACCGATTCCGTGGTATTGCTCCGGCGTGAACATCCCATCGTGAATCAGAAGGTCTGCGTTGCGAGCGAATTCCACAACTCGAGGGTCAATTTCCTCTACGATCTCAGTATCACTGGCGTAGATCATTATTTTTTCGCCGCTTTCCACGCGATAACCAAAACATCCCCCAGGATGGTTGACCCGTTCGGCCCGAACAACCACTTCGTCAATGGTCACTGTATCTCCGCTGTTTAGGTCGTGAAAAAACAGGGCTGCTCCCATATCCTTCAACGTTATCGGGAAATTGGGTTGGTCCATCTGATCGCTCATGATGCGATGGATTGTAGAGTTGAGTCCTCGTACGGCATAGAGGTGGAATTCGTTGCTGTTCTGGAAAGCAGGAGCAAAAAAAGGGAATCCCTGAACATGGTCCCAGTGGAGATGCGAAAAAAAAATGTGTCCCGTGATGTTGGTCTCATGGATTTCGCCAACTCGTCGGCGACGAACCATGTCCTCACCCAGTTCGCGAATACCTGAACCTGCATCAAAGATTATCAGATTCTTACCGCAGCGGACCTCAACGCAAGGGGTATTTCCGCCATATTTCAGGGTTGAGGGGCCAGGTCGGGGGAGACTGCCATGTACCCCCCAAAACTTAACCAGCATCATTCGGCTCCATGTTACGAGTCAGGCTTCGGTGTTGTTCCAATAGACATGTGGAACCGGCAATACTTTGAAACTACAAGTACAATTAGCACAAGTAGGATCAGTAAGTCAAGAAAGGAACAATCAAGGACTTCTCAGTCTCCCGTTGGTGACGAGAATGCCGATAATAGTTTTCGATAATTCTTACGGTTTTCGTTCTTGTGGATCAATCCTTCTTATCATCCCCAAATTCGGATGGCCTCAGTGGGACATTTCTTGCGGCACTCCAGACAAGAAATGCATTCTTCGGCGCGACCATCGTAGACGCCGAATTTTTGGCTCCCTTGAGTCGTTTCCATCGTACACACTTTGTTGCAGGTGCCGCAATCGACACAGTCGGTACTCCTCTCCGGGAAGACAACAGCGAACCGGTTGAAGAGAGACAGGCAGGCCCCTAAAGGGCAGATTACCTTGCAGAAAAATCGCCGGTGACCCATAACTGAGATTATTAAAGCAAACAGTATGAATAATCGGACCGAAAGCGATAGAATGTCGGTACTACCCTTAATGATAGCCCACGGAATGGCCGATTCTATGGTACCGACAGGGCAGAGGCGACAGAAGTATAATGGAGATGCTGTGGTAAAAAAAATGGGTACTGCGACCACCAGCCCTAGAAACACGCCGTATTTAACGAATCTGGTCCATGACGGTAAGTTGAATTTTACATAGGGGACTTTGTAGAGAAGTTCTTGGAGAAACCCAAAGGGACAGGCCCACCCGCAAAGAATCCGCCCTGCTACAAGGCCCACGAGCCCAACCACTCCGATTACGCTGAGGGGAATCAAGCCCACTCCCGCAAACTGGCCGATTATTCCAATAGGGCATGAAAAAACCGATATCGGACAGGAATGGCAGTTCAGGACGGGAAAACAGATAAAGTGCCAATTTACGATGCCGATGTTGAATAGAACAGCCGCTATGAGTTGAACCTTTAATCTTATTCTTTCCACGCTAACTCCAAACTAAGACCGCAACTGCGGTAATACTATATTCAGGTGGGGCAGGGCATGCGGCCTTTGAGCATTCGCAAGTCCGGATAGTTGGAGATGAGCCGCCCGTCTCTATATTTGCCGACTCCATCGAAGGTCATCGCATTGACGAGTTCCGGCTCCGTAAATAACTGGGACTGAACCTGAAAATCATCCTTCGTCTGTTCGTAGCCAGGGATCTTTATGGTGATGCCTACGCTCTTGAGTTTATCGAACTTTTCGAGGTTGTCATAAACGAGGAATTTCCTGAAAAACCCGCCGTATAGAATAAATGCGATGCTCAGAAGCATCAAAATTCCGAGAAAGGTCTTTCTAAACATTGCCATCTACCCCTTTAGCGGATACGAGATCCATCTCATACCGATTCGCCAACACAGAACCAGCTTTGTCAAAATAGAAATCTTGTATTGAGGCGCCGTCCCTGCCAGCCAATCTTACAAAACAAATGCTACTGATTAAAATTTACGTTCGAGCTGGTATTCAAACAGCAGCGCTGGCTTTTTCCGGCATCTACGATTTGTTATTCTACCTCAAATGGCATTGACTCGCCACAGTAATCCGTGTCATGAACAAATCCAACATTAACCAGATGCCACAATCCATCGCCATTTTTTGAGATAAAATCGGTTTGGCGCCATTGGGGTTTTCTGGGCCCCCGCGAAGAGATCAATTACAGCTTTTCCAGCCGTCCACGGGCAGTTCGTCACGGCTGTTTTTCGAAGCACTCTTAACACGAACATGTTATAACACTCTCGGCTGCCACGGGGACTTCCCCATGCCGATGCATGGACCGGATCGCTGTGGATGAAGGTCAGGTCGTCAAAATCGTTAAGGACAAGAGCGGAAAAATCACCCGTGAAGTCCTCACCAAGAAATGGACGGACTGGATTGACTACTGGGCCGTGGACTTTGACTATGAGAACCGGCCTGAAGTCATCCGAATTGTGGAAGACGGCAAGGAACGGGAGGTCTGGACGGGGAACTACATCTTTGAAAACGAATGGCAGAGTTATCGCACCCGCAGACCGGAATCTGGAACTGACCAGTGGAGAACACACATACGAGAAGCCCGGTCGGTATAAGATAGCGGTGAAGGTGATCGACATCTTCGGGAACGACACCACAAAAGTTGTAGAGGTAAGGCTGTGAGAATCTCGTTGCCGAAGATTGAACATTCCCTCACAGGGTTCGAGGCGTTGGTTCAGCTTCACGAAATGACCAAAGATTGCCTTTTTGACGAAGTTCAGATCGACATGAAACAGGCAACTTGGTTCGATGCTGATATGTGTGCGGCCTTCGGGGCCATTCTCTATCACATTGGAGATCGTCTGAATTCAATACATTTGACGAGCATTCCTCGGAACGTGGAGAAAATACTGTCCAAGAATGGCTTTCTCAGCCATTATGGGCGGGAACAGATTCCGGACACCTGGGGCACGACGATTCCGTATCGGCGATTCGCCGCGAAAGATGACCGCTATTTTGCCGCTTACGTTGAGGAAGAATTCGTTCGCCGTTCCGAGATGCCCAAAATGTCTTCAGGACTTGTAAAAAAGTTTCGAGAGAGTGTTTTTGAGATTTTCAGCAATGCAGTAATTCATTCCCAGACCAGGCTTGGTATCTTCAGTTGCGGGCAATACTTTCCCAACAGAAACACGCTTGATTTTTCCGTCGCCGACCTGGGAATAGGAATCAGAAAAAACGTTCAAGACAATCTAGGGCTGGATTTGTCGGCGGAAGATGCAATCGAATGGGCGACCCAAGGCACAAATACAACGAAGCGCGGTCGGATTCCCGGGGGGCTTGGGTTGAAATTGTTGTCCGAATTCATTCAACTAAATGGGGGACAATTGCAGATCGTATCCGACACAGGCTATTGGTCCCTGGAAAAAGATGGTGTCCGGAAAAAACTTTTGAAGGGCGCATTCCCTGGAACCTTAGTGAACATAGAAATCAACACTTCGGATGTGCGATCGTACTTCTTGAAGTCAGCGTTGTCGGAAACGGACATTTTCTGAGAGAGCTGTAGAGGGAGATTCCACGTGAATGAGAGCATAACACTTTCCGTTTTTGAAATAGTCGGAAGCCCGCTTTGCGTAGCGTCAGACGACGGCCAAAAGGTTTACGAACGAATCGAGAAAGCCATCAGGCAAGGACTAAGCGTGGCCCTGTCTTTTGTGAACATCACGAGCCTGACATCGGCATTCCTAAACGCTGCGATAGGTCAACTTTACGGTGAGTTTTCCGAGGCTCAGATTCGAGCAAAACTTACCGTAAGAGATATGGAATCGGATGACCTTGCGTTGCTGAAGCGGGTCGTTGAGACGGCAAAAGCGTATTTCAGCAACCCAGAATTTTATAAAAAAGCCACTGAGGAACTTCTGGGAGGCTGAAATGAGGAGCACGGTCTTCCCTGTTGATCAGTACCAATATTCGGGAAAGGAATCGCTGCTATTTGATGCCAATGTCTGGCTCTTTATTTTTGGCCCCCAGTACAGTCCGAGAGACCCGAAGGTGACCGGATATTCGGTCGGGCTGAAGAAAATCCTAGCAGCTAAGGCGTCTGTTTTCATTGATGTCCTGATCCTCTCCGAGTTCATCAATGCATGGGCCCGATTCACGTACAACACCATTCCTACTCATCAGAAACCGGCAACCTTTAAGGCGTTTCGGAAGAGTTCATCGTTTCAGACTGTTGCGCCGCAGATGGCATCGGTGACTCGCAAGATACTAGGCCTCTGCACTAGCACTGAAAGTGGCTTTGACACTTTGAATATGCATTCACTCTTGACTGATTATGAGACAGGCAAGAGAGATTTTAACGATCAGGTTTTGGAAGACTTGTGCTCCAGACGAGGGTTCAATTTGGTCACGGATGACGCTGATTTCGAAGGAGCGAATCTGACCTTGTTCACTGCAAATCCCAAGCTCTTGAACTCGTGAGAGGTTGTAC
>CAIXMD010000487.1 GCA_903920415.1 uncultured Desulfomonile sp. | reverse complement strand
GATCCTTACCAAGCCCCCTCCTCTCAACTCACCACAGACCAAGACCACGAATCTGAACCCACCTCTGACCATGATTCCCTATCCCACCAAGATTCCCATCCCCATCCCCAGCCTGATCCAATTCTTGCTCCTGACGCTGACCAAGTTTCACAACCTGATCCTGACCTCCACCTCGATCCAGCTTCCCGCATTCAAACCTCCGACAGCCAAAGCCTGATCCACGATTCTCGCCTTGCCCTTGAGAGAAACGACACTTCAATCCCAACAGACCTCAATTCCAACTCCGCTCTCCTTCCTGGAATCGAGCGTGCCTTGCCATTGCTCTCTACGGACCACTCCCCTTCGTTCCATCCTGCCGTCAGCCTTCCAGCAACGAGATCCCAATGCACAACGACCGGCACTACTCCTCTCCGGCCAGTTCAGCATTCCTCCTCACTGAATCGCTCTGACCTGGACGAACTTCTGAACAACTCCCACTTGCTCTCCTCCAATCAACGAAGGTTCCTGAAGCCGGTTGACGACTTCAAGGGCCACAGCAAGATTCGGTGGAAGGACACGATCAGCGAGGTTATAAACAAACACGCCAAGTAGAGCGATTCCTAGCCTGCCAAAAAACCATTGCCTCGCTCTATAGGCTTCATGTAAGGTTCAAGCCGTCACGAATTCAAACTACCAGCAAAGACATATATGGCAAAAGCAAAACCAGCGATCGGCGGAGCATTCGTTATCAACACGGTCGAGGAACTCGTATCCGAAATAGCGAACCTCGAAAACCAGCTCCAGAAAGCAAATGAGCGATTGGCCGGCATCGTCAAAGTGGCCGGGGGAAGCGTTCAAGGCACACAGCCCCCAGCAAAGAAGAAGGGCAAAGCCACTAAATCAGGCAAAGCCGGTGGTGCCACGAAGGACTATATGCCAAGACCTGGCAGCTATGGGGCGTATGCGCTTGAAGCGATGGCTGGGAAGGCGGAGATAGACCGCACTGATGTCGCTGAAGCTGTGAAGGAAAAGCTGGGGAAGGGAAAGTACAAGGAGGGCTCTTTCGAGCAAACGCTATTCAACCTGAGCAAGAAGAATCTGATTACAAGGGTCAAAGGCAAGCATGGGTTCTGGAAGGTCGTCAAGGAAGCCTGAGATCCCTGCCTACCGGAGTCAGTTCAATGGGGGTGCTTTGACTGCATATCAGCCCCCCCTCCTGCATTCCTATATTCGCCAGGCTCCCTCTGCTCGCTTCGGTGGGTCACATTAGCGGCTAGAGGTCACCACACGCTCCGGCTCTCTCTCCCTGCTATCTTCCCCACCCCCACCAGCATCAGAAGGCTCCAGGAGGGGCTCTAGGGCGCAGGAAAGGGGGCAAGGAGGCTCAATCCAAGCCCTTCCTGTCGTCGGTCGGGCGCGCGTCATGTCCATAGAACCTTTCGTTGTCGTTGAATTGGTTTGGTTTGTGGTTTTCGATCAAAAAGCTTAACCTGACTCTCTCTCTCCCTCCGTAGTTGAAAACGGAGGAGGAAGAGTGAGAGGAAGGGATTATTTCATTTGTTGCAGTGTTGCATATGTCTAGGGAAGTGCGGTGCTGCAACGAGCATAAACCCTTGTCAGTACGTACCTTATACATTTGACGCATTTTTGACAGCTGCGACGACTAGTTTTGGCTGTTTTTGGCATAGAACTCCCCGCTCTCAGTCATGCCGATCAGCTCACAGCCAACGATACTCTTGGTGCGACGATAGAACGTATCCTCGCTAATATCAAATCGGTCCACAGCCAACGCTTTCCACTTGGATTTCTCAATAGGCGCAGTGGTCAGAAGGGTAGCCAAGTCATCTAAGCTAACCGCAACCCGATTCTTGGCCTTCTTTAGGAAGCCGATAGGATCTTCGTATTCCAGTCGCTTGAACAAAGGAAAGTCCAAATGCACTACAAACGGCTTGATCGGCTGGAATCCACGCAATGTAGTCTCCACCGTATAGCAGTTCTCTCTATCTTTGTAAGTCGACAGGTTCAGAATCGCATCAGGATCGCTGGCGAGGACGGAACTGCCCCTGACCTTGTCGATATTCTCCTTGTTGGCCGTATTGCCCTTCCCGTGATGAGCTGCCATGACAATTGCGCACCTGGATTGGCTGGCGAGTGCTTCAAACCCGTTCATGAGCTTGTTGATGTCCCCAGCCGCATTCTCGTTAAGGTCGCCCATCAGCTTTACCAGCGGATCGAAGATAATCAGCTCGAACCCTTCGGTTCTGATATACTCCGTGATCTTGGGCAGCAGGATGTCGTAGCTGGCCACATAGCTCCTCAGTGGCCATACACTCAGGAATTCGTCTCCCGGATCGATCTGAACGCCCATCGCCCTCGTAATCCTCTCGATGCGGTCCTGGCAGGTGTCGTCGTGTAGCTCAAAGTTCAGATAGAGCGTTTTGGTCTGGTGCGTATCCAATCCCAGCCAAGGAACCCCCCGAGATGCGCTGATAGCCAGGCCCAGTAGATTCCAGGACTTGTAGGATTTGCTCATGCCGCCAACGGTCATCTTGTCCTTCACCTTCAGCAACCCCTCCACGATGGTCTTGCGCTCGTGTATTGGCCGGTTGAGCATTTCTCCCACCTTCAGGATCGGGGGCAGCTCAGACTTTGGGGAGCATTGCGTCTGAATCAGGTTCAAGTGGTCACGCAAAACATCTGGCTGGTCGCTATGCTCAACAATCGCCTTCATTTCCCGCCTACGGCGTATAAACGGCTTGATGATCGCTTTGTAGTATTGGGCATTGTCTGGAACGAAGTCTTCTTTGTACATACAGGCCACGAGATAATCCAGCGAGGTCTTAAAGGTGGGCGGGATGATCTTGCCGTCCAGGCGCAGTTTAAATGCAGCCAAAGGGAGGGGACTATCCGACTCAAGCAGAACCTCCGCTATCGCTTTGTATGCGTAATTCCCGGCCACTCTCATGGCAAGGAAGTCGTCGGGTTGCAGATGTGATTGTTTCGCTTCCTGGAAAACATCACTGCTTCTGGCTATGTAGATCAAAAGACCCTCATAGCACTCTTTCACGTCTAACTCATTGTTTGTGATCGTCATAAACTAAACCAAAAATGAGGCTGGCAGATAGACCGGGGAAATGAGCTGGACGCTTTTCAGGGAGACGAAACCCTAAAAACCCGGTACTGAATCTGCCAGCCTCAAAGGTCTGGTTCGGTACATTACACACGCCGCTCATTTTTGAAAGCCAAGGTCGTCACTCCTCAACCGATATCCAATTATGTCATATCGCCAGCATTTGTACAATTAATATTTACATGCCCCGCAGAATCGCCAATGTTCACCGTACTGAGATAGCGAATATTTCTTGTGTAGTAACTGTCGGCTGCAAGGAAGTCAGTGTGGATGGGCGCCTTGTCTCCCTGGTTGGCCGCAAAGAGTCCCGGAATTGCCCCTACGCTGCCTCTGGGCGCCTTCCGGGCTGTTCTGCATGCCTTGGGGGCTGGTTGCTTCTGGAATGTCTCTAATCGCATTCCTGGCTCATTACGGAGCATTTCACGCATTCCAATCTGACGTGGCGCATAAAACAGCGACCAATACCTGCCGACTACCACTTTCATCATACACACTGGTCTGGATAAGCAAGTGCGAGACGATATTCAACTTTGTGACTGACTTGATGCGGAGGACGATCTGGTGGGTGGCGCTTGCAGTCTATAGGACTTGCTCAATCACTACAGTCGGAATAGGACTAAAAAGAAAGTTGCTGTTTCGATCACTTTTCTCTTGTACTCATCGGAAAGCTTTGCTAATATAGGTAGTAGAAAGGAATAGGGAGGCAATGTCAATGAGCCCTCCGCTACTCAAAAACATTATGCTCCGTGAATCACGCTGCACACCAGGGAAGCCAACCAACGAGCGCTTCCATCCAACTTATCAACACTATGAAACTTACAATTCCTATTGAAAAGAGCTTTGACTGTCCTGAGGGAATCTTCTCGGGAACTTTTGTCGAACACAAGCTCACAACCAAACCAACTGAAACCGGCCTGCAGGATTGTGCACGCCTGGTGTTCCAAGTC
>CAIXMD010000486.1 GCA_903920415.1 uncultured Desulfomonile sp. | reverse complement strand
GTTTCCTCTACCCCTGGCAGACATGCCTCCACATGTTATCAGCGCTTTCTTGGCTGCTGAGGATGCTCGTTTTTTTTCACATACCGGCTTGGATTGGATAGGAGTGTTCAGGGCGTTTACAAAAAACCTCAAGGCAGGAAATTTTGCTCAGGGGGGCAGCACCATAACCCAGCAGGTGACTCGCAACTTTCTCCTTTCCAAGGAAAAAAAGATTTCTCGGAAGGTCAGGGAAGCAATCCTTGCTTACAGGTTGGAAAAAACCCTGACTAAAAATGAGATACTCGAGCTTTATCTCAATGAGATCTATTTGGGCAAAGGGGCTTACGGAGTGGAAGCCGCTGCTGCGACCTATTTTGGAAAGACCACCGGCGAGTTGAGTGTCGCCGAGGCAGCCCTGTTGGCCGGATTAGTCTCCAATCCGTCAAAATATTCTCAATCGCGAAATCTTGAGATGGCTTTGAAAAGGCGAGAGCTTGTGCTGGCAAGAATGCTGCGCAACGGATTCATTTCACAAGAGCAATACCAGCTTTCTAAGCAAGATGTCCCTCAGTTTAGAGAGAATTTGCCTAGCCCATTCGAGCGGGTCCCATACTTTACAGAGGCTGTGAGGCAATACATTGTGGCTAAGTATGGCGAAGATTCTCTTTATAACCAAGGGCTTCGGGTATGGACCACCTGCAACCTCGAGCTGCAAAAAACGGCATCTGAGGCTCTAATAAGAGGAGTCAAGTCATGGGAAAAAAGACAGGGCAGACCGATAGGCCTTGTCAGGAGACTTGAATCTTCAGAAGTTATCTCCTTCATCAAAAGCTCCTCAACGTCGTTACACAATGTGGGAGAAATGGTACTGGCAGTTGTGGTAGCTAACAACACTGCGAAAAAGCGCAAAGGCAAGAAAGTCGACAGTGAGTTTCAGGAGTGTACACTTGCTCTACGAGGAGACGTACGGTTCAAGATGGAACTTCCGGGCGGTATTCCATATAGAATGAATGATCTGCTTCAGTTTCGGGTGATGGAAAATGACCAGGGCCGCCTGAGCCTTGAGCACCTCAATATTCCACCGGTTCAAGGAGCGGTTGTGTGCATCGAAAACATCACGGGCTATGTATCGAGCCTTGTCGGGGGATTAGACTTCGAGCAGTCAAATTTTAACAGGGCCACCCAGGCCCTGAGGCAACCGGGCAGCGCTTTCAAGCCGTTTGTTTATGCGGCTGCATTGGAATGGTTTTCTTACAGCCCAAGCACTGTAGTTGTTGACGAACCAATTGCCGTCGTCATCGAACCGAGAAATCCGCCGTGGGTACCAACGAATTCTGACGGGGGTTTCCTCGGACCTATTACTCTCACACAGGCCTTGGCTCGCTCTCGAAACATTGCGGCAATAAAACTGTTCATGGATGTCGGCATGGACTCGACCATCCAAATGGCGCGTAATATGGGGATAAGATCTCCTCTCGGCAAGAATCTCTCCTTATGCTTGGGGGCCTCCGAGGTGACTCTGCTTGAACTCACTTCGGCTTATACGGTTTTTCCAAACATGGGGGTAAGAGTTCATCCCGTTTTGATAAAGAAAGTCGTCGACCGCTTTGGGAATGTGCTGGAAGATAATACCCGCGAGCATCTGAACACGGCCGAATCAACCAGCCTGGAAAGCTCGACATCGGGTACTTTTGACGGTCTTTCGACCGAGAGATCCCATCCTTTGGCAGGGGACAATAGCTCTGGAGCTTCTCGATCTGGTCTCATAGAGGAAATGAGGAGTTTAGCGCTCAAAGATTTTGGAACCTCTCCGAATGTCGAGTCCTTTCTCGCCACCTCTTTTCCTTCTAGGCCGGACTCCCGGCCACCTATGCAGAGGGTTTTGACTCCTCAGAGCGCTTACCTCATGTTGAGCATGCTGAGAGAAGCCTGCGTCGTCGGCACTGCAGCATCCGTATCTCGTCTCCATCGGAAGGACTTGGCTGGCAAGACAGGAACTACCGACGACTGTGCCGATGCCTGGTTCGTAGGGTTCAACCCGAAATATTCGGCCGGCGTATGGATTGGATATGATGCCAAGGTCTCACTGGGCCGGTCAGAGTACGGGAACGTAGCAGCCTTGCCCGTATGGATGGATTTTATGAAAAAAACCTTACAAGCTGAGCCGTTCCTGGAGTATCCAATTCCTTCAGGAATAGTGTTCCGGCAGGAGTCAATCCCTAGTGCTTCCCATCGCACGCGAAGCCTACTAGAAGCAGAGCCGGACCTGGGTAGCGGTTTCGTTACTAAGTCGGTGTCCCCCGTAGATACTACATACTTCCCACTCTTGGCTTATCGCGATCCCATAACGGGTCAATCGATGGACACTGGTTTTGCTCCTATGAACTATTCCGGCAACATGGGCTACTGGCCGGGTTATTCGCAAACTCTGCGCGTATTGTCGCCTTCCGGCGAATCCCTTGGCCATGCCTATTATGCGAGAGACGACAAAGGCAAGACAACCATGTTACTTGATGGCCAAATGCCCGAAACGGGACTTTATGACAGGTTCGGCCCGCCGGACCCATACGGTATGTCTTTCCGATCCCCAGAGCACTATCCAGGTGGCTACCCCAGGTCGATACATCTCTATCAACAGGACGGTCGTATACGATGACGCGCTCAGTTAAATGGTCGATCATTGTGACCCTGGCGGTAATATTCGGAACCGGTTTAGTAATTGGAATGTGGTTGAACCAGCGCCCCTTTACGGGAGTCGGGTCAACCTCCCAACCTCCACCGGCGTCCTATGAAGCCTTGGAGAGTGGTGAAGCAGTTGTGATGAGGGTCTATCGCGAACTCAGCCCCACAGTGGTGAACATAGTTACGACCACCCAACCATCGAATTTCTGGATGCAGTTGCTGCCACCCCAGCAAGGCCAGGGAACCGGTTTCGTAATCGATTCCTCAGGGCACATTGTCACCAACAATCATGTGGTCGCAAATGCTGAAAATATTGAAGTCACATTCATGGGCGAAAGGAAGAGCCGAGCAATACTTGTGGGGAGAGACCCGGTGAGCGACCTCGCGGTTATCAGAGCGGATCCCTTCCCTGAGATGGCAGTCGCTACTCTTGGAAATTCAGAACAACTCTCTGTGGGACAGAGGGTTGTGGCAATCGGGAATCCTTTCGGATTTCAGCACACGGTGACTGCTGGTTTCATAAGCGCTTTACACCGCGACATGAACATCGGGCAAAGAATCATGATGGATTTGATCCAGACCGATGCAGCCATCAATCCAGGGAACAGTGGGGGACCCTTGATAAATTCAAGGGGAGAGGTTATCGGGATTAACACAGCGCTATTCAACCCAACCCCCACGGGAGGATTCACCGGTATCGGTTTTGCTGTCCCCGTTAATCGTGCCAAGAAGGTTGCGGGACAAATCATTAAATTGGGTCGTCCTATTTATCCATGGCTAGGCATAAGGTCTTCGATGGACCTAGTACCTCAGCTCGCCCAGCAGATGGGGCTTCGTCCCGTCAATGGGATCCTCATTTTTCAGATTGCTGCCGGTAGCCCGGCCGATCGTGGTGGACTTCACGGAGGGAGCCAGTTAACGTATTATAGAGGCAGACCTATTCTCCTCGGTGGTGACGTTATCCTCTCCGTAGACGATACGCCTACTCCTTCCTTTGATGATTACCGAAACATTATAACCCAAAAGAACGTCGGAGATCAGGTGCGTCTAAAGGTGCTCCGAGGCCTAAATGATTTTCAATTAAACCTAAATTTGGTGGAAGATCCCAGGATTCAGGGCTAGCAGTTCATGGTCGTGGGGTAAGATGAGGTACGAGATAGGTGGACAGTTTCTGAGGAAACAAAAATCTTTGCACACGTTGAAACAGAATGCCCCAACTGATATGGAGATTCCTGAATGCCTCTTTACGATGTGAGTTTGCCTCTCCGAGATAAAATGCCTCTCTTTCCAGGGGACCCTGCCTTCAAGATTGAGCCGTTTTTTCAGCGAGTGAACGGCGATCCTTTCAACCTTGCTGTGTTATCACTGGGGACGCACTCAGGAACGCATGTTGATCCTTTTTCACTGTCGGAAAATCAAACGTAGCTGCCGCTTATTGCGCGAGAAATTGCATCACCGGTCTGGATTGCCAGCCGTTCGACAGTCTGAAGATCTATGGGGCTCTGGCGCCAATCAAGGCTGACCAGCCAGAAACCCGCTACCATACGACGCCTGTTCTTCTTGCCATAGAAAATAGGCGCTGCCACGGCACGGCAATTGGAAACGTACTCGCCGGTGTCAACCGCCACTCCTGCCTGGCGAACACGATCCAACTCATCCATGTACTTCTGAGGGTCAGTGATAGAATGAGAAGTGAATTTGGGTAGAGGCTCGCGCCAAAGGATGTGAGACAGCTCCTCACGTTCCATGTTGGCCAGGAAAATCTTGCCGGCAGCTCCTGCGAACATGGATAGCCTGGTACCAGGATGTGCCGTTACCTTGAGTTCCTTAGAAGATTCCGCTTGGTCCAGAATCAGGAGGTTTTGTTCGGTTAATACTCCGAGGAATATGTCCTCCTGAAGCTCCACGCTGAGCTTTTCCAAAAAAGGCCGCGCTATGTTTACAAGGGGGACCCTCACATTGGCAATCGCAACAAGGTCTTTCAACGCGTAGCCACAGGTATATGCCCTTGTGATAGGGTCTCTTAACACCCAGCCGGTTGCCTCCAAGGCCGCAAGTATCCCGTGTGTAGTCGATTTCGCAAGAGACAGTTTTGACGCGATCTGGCTAATCCCTGGATTATTCTGAGCCTTGACGATCATCCTGAGGATTCGCATGGCCTTGGATACAATGGGGGCCGAATATGCAGTGTGGACTGATTCCTGACGTGCACTCATTTGCTGTCACCTGGACCTATTCATTGGGAGCATGGCACCTCGGTTAGGTTCATGATCATGAAATATCTTAATTGGTAAACGTTAAGCAGAAGGTTGTCAATGAATTTCAATAGAGCCTTGTAATGGCTTGACACTTGTTTCCACTCCAGCTATTTTAAAATACCAAAATTCTTAATACAGAAATCTAACCGGAAACCTGTATGCTCCTTTTTAAATTTCGTGACATCCTGCGCGCAACCCTCCCTGTACGATCCGGAAATGAGGGTTGGATAGGTGTGAACCCTCGGGGAGACGATTATCATGTCGTGGTCCCCGTGGATGTTCAGATATCGAGAGGCGTAATGGCTTGTAACAGGCCGACCGATGGAACACCCTTCGGAGGTTACGTGGGATGGCGCTACTTCAGATGTTCTCCCTACGAATGTGAGGGCCAAGGAGAGAACCGCTTCAGGCAAGAACAAGCTCGCAAGAACGCCTACGACTTAATTGATTATTTGACACGACACGCGATCGCTGCTGAACTGTCCCTGGAAACATGTGGCCAGGGATTGAATCTCGATTCGTCAATAGATCCTGAGTCCTCTCCTTTTCCCTCGAGTCTGATGAAGGAGCCTTGGAGTAGAGCGCGTTGCGAAAAGTTTCTTTTGGCCACACGCGGGGATGTTTCCATTACGGCACCCATTCCAATTGAAGGTGAGAGACCTTGCAGTAAGCTCCAGAGAACTTCAGAAAAAATTCATTGCTCTGGTTGTGCGAAGTCATGGGCCGGAATATCTGAATTCCTGCGCGAGCCTGCCGTGAGGCTTAAAGGTTATAGGGCATGTACAGAAGATTTCCGAATGGGCATCTACGTTTTTGACCATGTTTGCGGAGCCTCGGTTGAGATCCCTGTTGCACGCTTCGTTCGTCCTCGCTTCATGGGAAAATCCTTAATAGGTTCCCATGCCTGTCCAGGGTTATGCTATTATGAACATTCGTTAGCGGAATGTTCCGCTGTATGCGAAGGTTCCTGTTATCGAAAAATAGCCGGAAAACTGATATCCCGAAAAAAGGGGTAGGGGAAAAAGAATATGAGCTAACCCTGCTGCGCGGACGCAGTATCTTTTTTCGCTCCCCGTTGCGCCTCGTGCCCTTTGACCATGATGCTGGCCTTGTCTTAGTCCTTGATATTACCAATATTTTTCTCAGGAGGAAAAAGAATGCTCCTGCCCAAATTTCATTACCATGAGCCCTCGACGCTCGAAGAGGCCTTGCAGCTTCTATCGGAATTGGGCGGCAACGCGAAGGTGCTGGCAGGCGGCACAGATCTTCTGGTAAGGATGAAACAGAAGATCGACATGCCGTCTCATGTAATTTCTATTGCCAGGATTCCGGGCTTGTCCTCAATCACTCCCCGGAACGGTCACGGAGTAAGCATCGGATCGGCCGTCACTGCTGCAGCCCTTGCCAAAGACGAGCTTATGAGGGATAGATTTGCTCCATTGGCTCTAGCTGCCGGGAGACTCGGTGCCCCCATGATCCGGAACAGGGCCACCATCGGGGGCAATCTGGTCAATGGTCGTCCCGCCGCGGACCTATCTCCTCCCTGCATGGTTCTCGGTGCTACCTTGAAACTCAAGAGTCTCTCGGGTGAACGTGAAGTCTCCGTTAATGATTTCTTCCGGGGCCCTGGAGACGTTTTTATAGAGCCCAATGAACTGCTTGTTTCCATCAATTTGCAGACCCCTCCTCCATGGAGCGGAGGTTCATACACAAAATTGGGGGCACGAAAAACTCTCGAGATTTCCATGGTCAATGTAGCAACGCTCATAACGTTGCAGTCCCCGGACGGTCCTATTATCGAGGCCCGCATTGCGCTTGGAGCCGTCGCGCCTACTCCTGTCAGGGCTTTCGCAGCCGAGGAGTTTTTAATCGGTCGGGATCCCTCCGAAGAGTTGTTTCGGCAAGCGGGTGAAATCGGCGTCGGGATGTGTAGCCCCATCACCGACCATCGTGGAACTATGGAATACCGATGCATGATGATCGAAGTCCTCACTCGGCGATCTCTTGTTGAAGCGCTGGGGCAAGCCCGTTCGTGGAAGTCGTAGTCTGCGCAACGGAACCACTCCATGGAGAAAACACAATGAAGACTATAATCAACCTGATTGTGAATGATCAGCCGGTTGAAGCGGCGGTGGAACCTAACCGGACGTTACTGCAGTTATTGAGGGAAGACTTGGGACTCACAGGAACCAAGCACGGCTGCGGCCTTGGGGATTGCGGGGCCTGCACTATCATCATGGACGGGCAACCGGTCAATTCCTGCCTGGTTCTAGCTGTCCAGGCCAATGGCCGGGAAGTGCTCACAATAGAAGGTCTGGCCGATAACGGAAAATTGCACCCCATACAGCAGGCCTTTGTGGACAACGGTGCCATCCAGTGCGGTTTTTGCACCCCAGGTATGATTCTGTCGGCCAAAGCGCTCTTGGATGAGAACCCCAGGCCTACTGAAAATGAGATCCGTACGGCAATCTCGGGAAACCTTTGCCGCTGTACCGGTTATCAGAAGATAGTCGAGGCCGTACAGGAAGCTGCAAAGTCGATCGACGGAACGGAGGTATCTTGAAATGAGTGAGTTCTCAGTAATTAACACGAGAGCCCCCAGACTTGACGGTCCTGCCAAGGCAACGGGTAAGGCTAAGTACGCAGATGACCTGAGCATTCCGGGTATGCTCCATGGGGCAATCCTCCAGAGTCCGATCGCACACGGGAGAATCTTGCACATCGACACTTCAAGGGCACTTAAACTCCCTGGGGTGAAAGCTGTGGTGACTGCGAAAGAAGCGGGTCTTGTCAAGTATGGAGTCTCTCCAGCCCGGTACGATGAAACCCTATACGCCCATGACAAGGTGCGCTACGTCGGAGACGAGATAGCTGCTGTAGCGGCTGTGGATCCGGCAACGGCGCAGGAGGCAACCGGCCTGATCAAGGTCGATTACGAGGAACTTCCCGCTGTTTTTGACATGTTCGAGGCCATGAAAGAGGGCGCTCCCCTCATCCATGACGAGTTCCCCGGCAATATGAACGCGGAGGTCCATCAGGAGTTCTCAGATACTGACGGAGCCATGGCGGCATGCGATCTGGTTGTGGATCACACTTTTCTTAACAAGCGGCAGGACGCTGCTTTTATTGAGCCTCACTCATGTCTGGCAGTCTTCGATTCGGACGGACGACTCACTCTTCACACCTCGACCCAGGTTCCACATTATGTGATGAGGACATTAGCAATGGTTCTCCGAATACCCGTGGGGAATGTGAGAGTAGTCAAGCCCTATGTTGGTGGAGGATTTGGGCCGAAATGTGAAGCAACACCCCTGGAGATGAGCGCTGCGTTCCTCGCCCGAATGACCGGTAAGCCGGTCAAAATGACCTACTCACGCGAACAGGTTTTTCTTCACAGTCGGGCGCGCCACCAGTTTTATGCTGAAATGAGTCTTGGAGTGATGAAAGACGGGACCATGGTCGCCGTGAGAAACAAAGCCATTCTGGACGGCGGTGCATACACCAGTTTTGGCATAGCTACAGTCTACTATTCCGGTTCTCTTTTAGGAGGACCATACAATCTGAAGGCCATGAAGTACGATGGGTACCGGGTTTATACAAACAAACCTGCATGTGGGGCTCAGCGCGGGCATGGCGGAGTCGTACACCGAGCGGCTTTTGAACAGCTCATCGATCTTACTGCGGAAAAGCTGGGAATCGACCCCGTTGAAATTCGTCTAAAGAACATCATGCAAGCCGGTGACATCACGGTGAATGACCTAAATATGTCGAGCCTTGGAATGAAAGAGTGCATTGAGGCGGTCCGAGACGGTTCTGATTGGAAGAACAAGAAAGGGAAGCTCCCCAAGGGAAAAGGTATCGGGATGGCTTGCGGATTTTTTGTTTCAGGGGCAGGCTACCCAATTTATCGGTCCGATACATACCATTCCACTGTGGTCATAAAGATGAGCGAAGACGGCGGTACTGCTACGGTTCTCACTGGTTCCGCAGAAATAGGCCAGGGCTCGGACACCATTGTTGCGATGATCGCCGCAGAGACCCTGGGCATAACTCTTGACAATGTTCGCGTAGTATCAGGGGACACTGATCTTAGTGTCGATCTTGGAGCCTATTCCAGCCGCCAAACTCTGATGACCGGGCATGCAACCAAAGAGGCTGCGGAACAGATCCGAACTCGAATAGCGGAAGTTCTCTCGGAGGAGATGGGATGTGAGCCGTCTTCAATCACCTTTCGCGACGGAATAGTCATGTTCGACGGTAAACCTGGGAATTTCGAAAAGCTCCGTTCGTCGTATATCAAGGAACATCGCGGATGGACCGATCCTCCCACTGGAGATTACCTCACATTTAGGGAGGCAGCCCGGCTTGCTTACCTGAAGGGGGGTACCATGGTGGGCACGGGTAAGTACAAACCCCCAAAACTGGGTGGAGCTTACAAGGGTGCAGCAGTAGGAACATCTCCGGCCTATGGTTGTTCTGCGCAGATAGTTGAAGTCTCCGTGGACATGGACACTGGGGAGATCACGATCGACAAAATGACCGACGCACATGACTGCGGCCTTGCCATAAATCGAACTCTCGTCGAAGGCCAGATGCAGGGATCCCTTTCCATGGGGTTGGGAGAGTGTCTGTTTGAGGAGGTTAAGTTCGATTCACGCGGCCGAATACTTAATCCTTCCCTAGGCGAATACAGGATCCCTACGTCCCTGGACATGCCTAGTGTGAAATCCATCATAGTAGAGTCAAGGGAGCCCAATGGCCCTTACGGTGCAAAAGAGGTGGGTGAAGGGGCCATAATGCCGACTATCCCGGCTATTCTTAATGCTCTATACGATGCCACGGGCGCAAGGATCAACGAACTGCCTGTGACATCCGAGAGGCTGTACCTGGCTCTTCAGAAAAATAAAACGGAGCAAAATCTCTGAACCATTTCATGTAGCTCATGCTGGTGGCTTCCAATAAACCTCTGATGATGCAACTGTTCGCCAGTTTCCGGAGGAACAACCGATGACCGCCATTGTCGAGAGAATTACCAACTTGGTAACGCTGAACCAGTACAGAATGATCTCCTCTGGTGGGAATGTATACGAAGCTATCGGCGATATATTGGTTTGGGATAATCGTTGGACTCGCTGTCTTGGGTTCGGTAAAAAGAAAAAAGATTTTTTTGTTGTGATGCAAAAGTTACCTCGCCCGGTTCTGGGTCAAGATTTCTCAACTTCTTGAATTTGGGAATCACTCCAATAAAATACTCCTTGGAGACTGTATGCGTCAGTTTTTTTTGGACTGGCTTTAGAATCCGGAATGCTACCCAAATGCAATTGGTTCAAGAGGGCCTCGGACATAACTATCTCAGAATCCTCTGGAGAGGCGGTTCCTATGTATAGAAACAACGAAAGCATCAGGGCTCGTATCCTTGTGCCTCTCGTTTTCGCTCTGGTGGTCTTGCTGGGGACTTCTCTTCTCAGTGTTTACTGGCTTCAGAGGTTGCATGTCCATGAGGCAGTAAAGAATAGCGTCCACAATGCTGAACAGCTCTTTCAGCTACAACTTGAAAAAGACGCAGAAGTCTTAAGCAGTGCGATATATTTCCTGGAACGTCACAAGGGACTTCAGCAGGCATGGATCGATAAGGATAGAGACGAGTTGTTACGTCAAGCTGAGTCTATTTTCAACGACTTACGATCCAGATTCAGGGTTACGCACTTCTATTTCGCAAAAACCGACGGCACTTGCTTCTTGAGAGTTCACAAGCCCTCCAGCCATGGAGACTATTTGGATCGCTTTACTATGAAACAAGCGCTGAGGGAGGGGAAACCATCTCAAGGGATTGAGCTGGGACCATTTGGTACATTTGCCCTGAGAGTTGTACAACCGTGGCGAATCGACGGTCAGATCGTTGGTTACATCGAACTGGGAGAGGAGATTGAGCACATATCGCAGGAGTTAGCCAAGAGTCTTTCCATAAACGTCATAGTAGGTGTACACAAGGAATTCTTGGATCGTGCAAAATGGGAAGAGGGCTTGAAAATGATGGGACGAACGGCGCAGTGGGAAGACTTATCCGATGTCGTCGTCGTGGACCGTACGACCCAGGCTTGGTCACCAAGTATTCTAGAATCTGCAAGAAGTGTTAAGGATGGCGATTCCATTTTTTTTCTCTCGACGGACTCAGGGGGACCCACCTACGGCGTAGGTGTTTCGCGTCTGGCTGATGCTTCGGGCCGTAATGTAGCCAAGATATTCGTGATGAAGGACGTGGAAAAAGAACAGGCGGCCCTAAAGAAACTTTCCCTTACCTTGATGATCATCGCTGTGTGCATCGGCCTGCTCCTCTATGGATTCTTCTATTGGTATTTGGGGGTCATACAGAATAGGCTCAACAAGAATACAAAGGAACTTATCGAGGCCCGCAGATCCGCCGAGAAAGCCAATCAGGCTAAGAGCGAGTTCTTGGCAAACATGAGCCATGAAATCCGTACCCCAATGAACGGTGTTATAGGAATGACCGAACTGGCTCTCAGCACTGAACTCACCCAAGAACAGCGAGAATATCTGGAAGCTGTCAGAATGTCAGCCAACTCGCTCCTGTCGTTAATTAACGATATCCTCGATTTCTCCAAGATGGAAGCAGGGAAGTTTGAGTTGATCGCGGTAACCTTCAAACTGAGGGATTGCATTGCAGACACAATGGGCTCGTTGTCTGCCCAGGCGGACGCGAAAGAACTCGAACTAGCTTATCAAACACTTTCAGATGTCCCCGACACGTTAGTGGGCGATCCTGGACGGCTCAGGCAGATTCTCATCAACTTAATAGGAAACGCGATAAAGTTTACCAATACCGGAGAAGTTGTCCTCCGCGTTCAGCCGGAATCCCTGAGTGGAGATGAAGCGATTCTGCATTTTGTCGTTTCCGATACAGGAATTGGGATTCCGCCAGACAAGCAAGATAAAGTATTTAAGGCATTCGAGCAGATCGACAGCTCGTCTACCAGACAGTACTCAGGGACTGGACTCGGATTGGCGATTGTCTCCCAGCTTGTTCAAATGATGGGGGGGCGTATCTGGGTGGAAAGTGAAATTGGCCATGGAAGCCATTTCCATTTCACGGTTCACTTGGGTGTCAAGCAAGATGCCGAAAGTGATCTCATTTGTGTTTCTCAGGCAAGCCTAAGAGGGCTTCGGGTACTCGTGGTGGATGACAATGCTACGAATCTACGTATCCTCGAAGGTACTCTGGCAAATTGGAACATGATACCAACTTGTGTTAACAGCGGAAAGTCGGCCTTAGTTTCTTTGGAGGCTGCACGGAAGTCCGGAAAACCCTTTCCTCTGGCTCTGGTTGATTACATGATGCCAGGCATGGACGGTTTCGAACTGGTGGAGCGGATTAAACTTAATCCAGACCTTGCAGATACGAAGATAATAATGCTCACTTCGGCCGGACAACGGGGCGATGCAGCTAGATGTGTCAGACTTGGGATCATCGGATACCTTCTCAAGCCTGTCAAGCAGTCGGATCTATTGAATGCTATTTCGGGGGCACTTTGTGCTGATACTACCCATACAGCGACTCCGGCATTGATAACTCGTCATACGTTGAAACAGTCCAAACATAAGCTCAACATACTTCTTGCTGAAGACAATCCCGTCAATCAAAAGTTCGCTGAGAGGCTGCTCAATAAAATGGGTCATGATGTGGTCGTTGCCGCAACGGGAAAGCAGGCAGTTGATCTTTGGGAGGCCGGGAATTTTGATCTCATCCTCATGGACGTACAGATGCCCGAGATGGACGGTTTCGAAGCAACGAATCTGATCCGGGAGCATGAGAAGACGACGGGGAAACGTGTGCCTATAGTTGCCATGACCGCTCATGCTATGAAGGGCGATAAAGAGGGCTGCCTGGAAGTCGGTATGGACGGTTACATTTCAAAGCCCATCGATCAGACGGAACTCTTTGGAACGCTGGAGGGGTTTGCAGAGAAAATGGGCTGATTTGGGGTGGCCGCATTTGCGTCGGAACCTATCGCAAAAGCTATTGTCGGTGTACTCAAGAGACAGGTTAAGGTAGAGGCTATTCGCGACAAGAACCAAAATTGCGGAGCAAGGCAATCATTAATGAATTGAATCATGGATCAGAGGGGGGGGCTTTCTCATCAAGCGATAAGAGTGTGCAGGAGTAGACGTGAGAAGAATCAAACCAGAAAAGCCGATATTGGTATCAGATCTCGACGTAGTTTACGTCGGGACATTCGTACCAAAAACGTG
>CAIXMD010000485.1 GCA_903920415.1 uncultured Desulfomonile sp. | reverse complement strand
CGTGTATCCGTTTACGGCCATGGTGGTTCGCTGACAGAGGACGTGGGGGCGACTTGTTTGGTGCCGGCCCCATGAAGCGCAGCAAGTCACACATAGCGATCCCGGCTGCGAAGAGGATGGGGCGAAGTTCAATCCGGCCGTTAGTCTAAACCAACTTTCGGGAGGCAAGACATGAAAAAGAAACATTGCCAAGGCAATGGGATGACACGGAGGGAATTCCTGGCGGCTACTGGCGCTGTTACTGCCGGACTGTCAGTATCAGGTGTAATGGGAAGCTTTGAAAAACCTCAAGCTTGGGCGCAAGGCAAAGAGCGAATCGTTATAGGCAACATCGAACCGCTGTCCGGGCCATATGCTGAATCCGGGCTTGCTCAGTTGCAAGGCTCCGAGTTGGCGGTGAAAGAGTGCAACGCGAAAGGGGGTCTCCTAGGCCGCGAGGTAGTCTTGATTACTGAGGACGTGCCCAGTGACCCTAATATTGGTGTTCAGAAGGCTCAGAAGCTTATCAAGGACGATAAAGTGGATTTTCTCACCGGCACGGTGACCTCCAGCGTGACCCTTGCAGTCAGCGACCTGGCGCAAAAGGAGAAAATCCTTTTCATGGCTACAGGCAGCCACTCTGACGATACGACCATGTCACACGCCCACCGGGCAACATTCCGCGCCACCTGTTCCAACTGGATGCTTGCCACAGCTCTCGGGGCGTGGGTTGGGAAGAATTGGAATCCCAAAACCTGTTACCATATCACGGCCGATTACACGTGGGGACATACTGCTCGGACGTCTCTCAACCGGGCGTTGGCAAGCTGGTCATTGTACGGTTGCAAGGAACTGGGCAACGACATGACACCCCTTGGAACCAAAGACTTCTCGGCAAGCCTCAAGCGGGCCAGAAGCCTCAAGCCGGACCTCCTGGTTCTCAATCTCTACGGAGAGGACCAGGTCCATTGCCTAAAACAAATTAAGGAGTTGGGCCTTAGCACCGATATGCACGTTGCCGGTCCCCTCACCGATGCCATAATCATGAAGGCTGCCGGCGAGGCTGCGACAGGTGTTTGGACGGTGCCCTGGTTTTGTAAGCTGGACACACCCGGAAGTCAGCAGTTGCGACAGGCACTCAAGTCAAGCTACGCAAAAGGCAATGAGCAATGGGAACCGATCTTTCGGCATTATCTTGGATACATAGCACATGCTCAGCTTTTGGACGCGATCAGACGCGCTCAGTCGACAGACGTGATTTCCGTAGTCAAAGCATTGGAAGGCCACAAATTTGACGGTCTCAAGTGGAACCCGAGTTTCTGGCGGGAGTGGGATCATCAGAATATCCAGGACGTGCTGGTGGTCAGGGCTCAGCATCCGACAACCCTCAAGACCTGGGCCGACTACTTCGTGATTCTCGGACGTGTCTCGGGGGAGGACTGTGCTCCGACACCTGAAGAATGGCGCAAAGAGGGGGGCCGTACACTGGAGCCCTATGACAGCTTGAAAAGGTAAGCTGAAAAACAGGCCGGGGAATTAACACGGGGTACGGTTCCGTTTACCTTGGAATCGGCGAACTGATTTGTCCACGAGTTCAATTTCACAAGGAGTATTTTCCAATGCGTGTTCAACTATTCGCCACATGCCTCGTTGATACGTTTTTTCCTGAGACGGGGGAAGCCACAGTCGGGCTCCTCCGTCATTTCGGGGTGGAGGTCTTGTATCCGCAGGGGCAGACCTGTTGCGGCAAACCCGCGGACAGCGGGGGGTACAGGCATGAATCCAGAAAAGCAGCGGAACATTTCATTTCCATTTTCGAGGGGAATGATGACCCAATTGTAATCCCATCCGGTTCATGCGCATCCATGGTGAAGAATCACTATCCGGATCTCTTCAAAGATGACAGCCGGATGCGAGAAAAGGCTGAGGCCATAGCAGGCCGTACCTATGAACTTAGCCAGTTCCTTGTCAACGTTCTGAAGATCCACGAAGCCAACCTGTCCGGAAAAGGGAGGATCACTTATCATGCCTCATGTCAGCTCACCAGGGAGCTTGGCGTCAGAGAGGAGCCACTGCTGCTCTTACAGTCACTGAAGGGAGCTGAACTCGTTCCGCTTCCCTATGCGGATCGATGTTGCGGGTTCGGGGGGATCTTCATGGCCAAGCTTCCCGAGGTCTCGATGGCTTTGGCAGATGAAAAACTGGACACGGTATTGAGCACCGGCGCGGACACGGTGACGGGATGCGACCACGGTTGCCTCATGAATATCGCCGACGCGATCAGGCGGCGGGGCAGCGCCGTGCAGGTCAAGCACATAGCGGTGGTGCTGGCGGAGGGTCTAAGATGAGTACATCCACGCAGGGTATCCCCTTTCGGACCAATGCCGCACAGGCCTTACGCAATGCTACCCTTCGTGGAGCGATGCGCAACGCCACCGACACCTTCACGATAAAAAGGGCGGATGCATTGTCAGGAGTGCCTCTTGAGGAATGGCGGGAACAGGCTTCTGCCATGCGTTTGCACGTTCTCGACAACCTGTCCGATTATGTAGATCGCTTCGAGAAAAATGCCGCCAGGGCCGGCGCCAGGGTGCATAGGGCGAAGGATTCTCAGGAAGCGAGGGAGCGCATAGGTTCCATACTGAAAGACCACGGGATCGAAAGTGTAGTGAAGTCGAAATCCATGGTCAGCGAAGAAATCCACCTCAATAACTACCTGGAGACCCAGGGAGTCCGTGTGGTGGAAACCGACCTGGGCGAGTACATAATACAGATTGCAGGGGAAGGGCCTTCTCACATCATTGTTCCTGCGATTCACAAGGACCGCAGACAGGTAGGGAAGCTTTTCGCCGAGAAGCTGGGATGTGAGTATTCGGATGATCCCACTGTCCTCACGAGAATCGCAAAAAAAATCCTCAGAGAAGAATTCCTCTCCGCGAAAGCGGGAATATCCGGCGCAAATTTCGCCGTGGCCGATTCGGGCAGCATCGTTCTCTTCACAAATGAAGGAAACGGGCGCATGTGCACGACCTTACCACCGCTGCACATAGCGGTTCTCTCTATCGAGAAGATGATTCCGTCGCTGGCTGATCTTCCTAAGTTCATCCGGTTGCTTCCCCGGTCAGCCACTGGTCAGATTCTCACGAGTTATATGTCGGTGATAACCGGGACCAGAAAACCGGGTGAATCCACCGGCGCGGAGGAGATGCACATTGTTTTGGTCGACAATGGCAGATCCGAAATAGTAAACGGCGAATACCGCGAAATGCTCAAGTGCATTCGATGCGGCGCGTGCCTGAACGCCTGTCCCGTGTACCGCATGGTTGGCGGACATGCTTATGGCACGACTTATCCCGGACCGATGGGAATTGTGCTGACCACACTACTGGACGGAATGGAGAAGGCTAACCCGCTCCTTGACGCTACCACCCTTTGCGGCGCGTGTGGGGATGTTTGTCCCGTAAAGGTGCCGCTGCCTCAACTTCTGCGCAGGTTGCGCGAACGCAGGGTAGAAGAGGGACTTACTCCCAAGCTCGAACAAACAGGCATGGCCGGCTTCGGCAAGATCGTGAAATCCCCCTTTCTTTTTCATTTCG
>CAIXMD010000484.1 GCA_903920415.1 uncultured Desulfomonile sp. | reverse complement strand
TAACTGGTGAAAAGGTCTATGGAGGGGCTCATCTCTAGAGAGGAATTTTCTGAAATAATTGCCCCTTTTACCTCTTCTCTGTCCGCCAATTTCTGAGGCATTTGTGTAACCGCGCACAGAAACTATTCCACTTGAACATTATCGTAGACAAGATCTGTCAGCCTAAAGTAATCAAGTTGCTTGTTTGAAGGCACATCGGTACCAGTTCGCTCCCCTCTGAAATTGGCTGGTCCCTTTACATGTTTCCGGAGATGTTTTATAAAGTTTGTTCCCCCCCAATGCTGTCGTGAGACCGCTCAAACGAAAAGAGACTAACATAATGGCAACAAAGCAGGCCTCAACAAAAAAAGAAAAATCTCAAAGGAACATCTTTCAGGAATATTGTGAAGCTTTTGTTGTGGCGGTCATTTTGGCAATACTTATTCGAGCAATATTTGTTCAGGCGTTCAAGATACCATCCGGTTCAATGGAGAACACGTTGCTCATAGGGGATCACATCCTGGTCAACAAGTTTGTTTACGGAATTCGTATCCCTTTTACGGAAAAAAGATGGCCTCGCATTGCCGAGCCTCAGCGGGGAGATGTCATAGTATTCGTCTACCCGGAAGATCGGACCAAGGACTTCATCAAACGTGTCGTTGCAGTCGGGGGAGACGCCGTTGAGATCAAGAATAAAAAAGTCATAATCAACGGAAAAGGAGAAGAGAATTCTCACGCACGTTTTGTCACCAATATGGCACTGCCTGCCGATATCAGTCCCCGAGACAACCTGCCCCCCGTAAAAGTCCCCGAGGGCCACCTGTTCGTAATGGGAGACAACAGGGACCAAAGCCACGACAGTCGATGGTGGGGATTTGTTCCGGTCGAGGATGTAAAAGGAGAGGCGTTCCTGATTTACTATTCCGCCGAAGATTTCCCTTTGGTTAAATGGGGGCGCATTTTCAACATCATACGCTGAAACCCTCGATCTGTTTCACTCCAACGCGGAGGTAAGCCAAAAAAGCCTGACACAGGGGAGTAATCTGGCGATTTTTCCTCTGAATCAGGTAAAGTGGCCGAAAAAAGCGTACATTATTAATTTCCACGAGAACCAGAGTGCCTTGCCTAAGATCTTCAGCGACGGCTTGATTAGACAGAATTGACACGCCTATTCGAAATCTTATTCCTTGACGAACCGCTTCGGTAGATCCCATCTCTGCCACAATGGAAAGGCGGGACGGATCCAATCCCTGATCCTCCATAATACGGTTCATTACCATGCGCGTTCCCGAACCTTTCTCTCGTAAAATAAAAGGTTCATCAACGAGTTCTTCGAGTGCTATTTTGCGCTTTCTTGCCCATCGGTGCTCGGGATGGACAGCTAGGACCAGCTCGTCTGCGAACACTTCCTCTAGTAATAGGCGTCGATCGTTCCACTTTGAGCCTACGAGCCCCGCTTCCAGGCTCGTTTCAAGTACCTCTTGCACGATCTCAGCCGTGTCTGAAATACGTAGAGTAAACCTTATAGCGGGATGCTCAGTCTTGAAAGTTCCGATAAACCTTGGCAGAATATACGTTCCTGGGATAGTGCTGGCTCCTAGTATAAGCCGCCCTGCGAGACGCCCTTTGAATTGGCCCAATGCCTGAGTGGCTTCTTCAAGCATCTGAATGATGCTTAGAGCATACCTATAGAAAACTTTACCGGCAGGGGTCGGAATCACTGCGCGGCCAAGACGGTCTATCAGCCTTTCTCCGAGGGCTTTTTCCAGGGCGCGAATATGCTCGCTCACTGTAGGTTGAGAAATCGAAAGAGCTTCGGCAGCTTTGGTGAAGCTCTTAAGTTCAAACACTTTACAGAAGACTTTTAGACGACGGATGTCCATGAGGGCCACCTCTTGCAAGTGCTTGGAATTCTAACACGAAGAGATGCCAAATTCGATAAGTGGAGTGCATTTTCGATTTGAGCTTGTGCTTCCCAGTCAGAATCTGAGAAAATTTAAAATATTGACAATCATCACAGACAGCAAATCATTTATCTCACGTATTGAAGATCCCCATTCTAACTCAGGAGTGCATACCAGAGTGTTTTCTCAACACGCCAAGGGAGTAGCGCTGATTCATCCGCCAGCCATAAGCAAGCGATACCTTATGACTAAATTCATGCCCTACGGAATGGCAGTCATCTATTCCTTCCTGAAAGAACATGACGTACCAGTAACTCAATATGATTTTCTTATGGAATATCTTTTCGATGCAGACGAAGATATTGATTTCCACAATCCAGATAGAAACTTTTCGCAAGAGGATTTTTTCTCACATTTAGAAGGAACCGCTTTGCACACGAGGCTGGACGAATTCACTCGAAAATATGGGGCCCGTATTGTTCAACATGCAGCAATATATGGATTTTCTATAGTTGCGTACCATCAATTCTGGGCCAGTCTCCTATTGGCCAAGCACATAAAGAGCGTTAATCCGGAATCGATAGTGGTTTTCGGAGGTCCTTTCATCACAATAAGACCGGCAGAGTCCTTTGTCGGTTACGCGCAGGCTGACTATTGGATAAAAGGTAATGGGGAAATCCCCCTGTTAATGCTTTACCGTTTTCTTAGAGGAGAAAAAGGGGTGTCCAAGGACGAGATTCCTGGAATCGTCTACCTTGATGGAGATCAACTTCGTCAGTCTCCACAATCCGTCCTTGCGGCCGAAGAAGAAAGACCCCCCGACTTTGAAGGTTTAACGCTGGAAAATTATCGATACGATCACCCGTTGATCGGGAAACAGACTCTTTTCCTTCCGTATAGGATCTCCAAGGGATGTCCTTCAAGGTGCAGTTTCTGTACAGGACGTTTGGTAGACTCTTATGACTGCAAGTCTGTAGAAAAAATTGTCTCGGAAGTTGTCGCACTAGCTCGTAAATATGATACGGCAACCTTTCAATTTGCTGACGCTTCAATAAATGGAGATCCTCAAAGATTGTCGGAAGTTTGCGATAGGCTTGCCAAATCTTTCCCAAAATTGCGCTGGTATTCGTACGCGAAGGTAAGTGGGTTTAGCCGGAAACTAATTGAAAAAGTAAAAAAAGCAGGATGCTTCAGCCTTTTCTGGGGGGTGGAATCGGCTCATCAAGCTACCATTCACTTCTTGGGGAAGCATTTCGAAGTGAACAATATGTATCAACTTATAGATTACTCAGTGGCTCTGGGAATCAAGAACTATATTCACCTGATATTCAATACTCCTCATGAATCGATTGAGGACGTTGAAGCTCTTAAGCGGCTGATTGACACATACATTAATTGTCCTAATGTGGTCTTTTTGCCTCAGCGTTTTCTTCTGGAACCTCATTCCTTGATGTTTGATCAGCCCGACCGCTATGGCTTGGTCAACATAAGAAAGGTCGAAAGCAGCATTTTTGAGAGAGAGCAGTATGTCTACCAAGAGTCAGACGGACAGGATTATTCTGATATTTGCAAGAGAAATGATTTGCATCGTAGAATTCTTGCCGGCCGGCTCGAATCAATCAAGTATAGAAGCGTTATAAGCGGCTCAAAAAGTAGATGGGCACAATATCTTTCTCCTGGGCTTCTGGTTTATTCAGGCAAGTATTCCGAACGGTCAGTTCTTGTAAGGAAATTTCACAACAAGGTTCTTCGATTGCTCGAAGACGATAACAGCGCGATTCGGGAACAGTTGTGATTAGAAGAAGAAATACATGAACGACGGGACCAAGGATGATTTCCGGTGCAATTTGCCCAAGATAATTGTCGGACGCCACGGCCGAACGGTGTCGAATCGTGACGGCCGTATCATGGGTGGCTCTGATTCGCCTCTGATCTTGGACGGCGTTCAGACCGCGAAAGAGCTGGCTCTAATTCTTGCGGATGAACAAATCTCGGCAATTTTTTCAAGCCATCTGGGGAGGGCGGCTTTTACCGCTTCGATATATTCTGAGAAGCTCAACATCCCAATATATTTTAGACCTTCTCTTGCAGAACTATCAGCCGGATGTTGGGAGAAAGAATATCGTTGCTCGGTAAGGGGAGATCTTCTAACCCTTAGAGACTCTTGGCTTGACAGGCCGCCTGGCGGTGAAAGCTACCAAGACGCCGAATTCCGGATCAAGTCCTTCCTGAAAGAGATCAGCGCTGGAAAGTCGGAAGGAAGTTTGCTTGTGGTTGGGCACGCAGGCGTGAACAGGGTATTCTTGAAACTCCTGCTAAATATTGAACCCAGCCTCGCTATCACGACGAGCTTTCCACATGATTTAGTTTACGCCATTGAAAACCAAGGGGAAATCCGTTACAGAACGTCAAAGGATTCCAGTGGAAGGGGTCTGTTGTTG
>CAIXMD010000483.1 GCA_903920415.1 uncultured Desulfomonile sp. | reverse complement strand
CAGTTTGCAGGAGTTACAGCAATTCCAGGCAGGCAAGATGCCTGCGCTCCCAGAAAACCGCACGGAATTTCCGACCAACAACATATAGCGATTCCCAAATTAGTTGTCCGTTTGAACAAGTTAGATATTGGCTATCATTCCCCTGGATTCCAGAACTTTAGGGTATGCTTTGCAGCCACTCATCAATCCTGATTCGGACAAGAACTTTGGCAATGAGTATAAGGGTTGCGCTATCCTTCGAGGCGGTGCCGGCAAAGCCCGGTTTGTCGACACATCTACACGGTCTTGTAGACCTCGGCCAGTTCTCCTATGCCTTTTGAAACCTCAAAATTGTTATCAAACGCCTGCCTGGCCCCGGCAGCCAGCCTCATACGGAGATGTTCGTCCTTTTTCAAGAGCATCACCGCCTCTGCAATTTCTTCCGGAGATCCCGGCTTTATCAACAATCCGGATACTCCATTTTCTATCATGTCGGGTATCGCTCCCACACGCGTAGAGATAATGGCGGTTTTGCTTCTCATAGCCTCAATTATCGCTACCGGCATCCCCTCACTGTAAGAAGGCAGAAGAAATACTTCCGACATGGCTAACACAACCGGGACCACCTCTTGAGGCATTTCTCCCGGCAAGCGCACCCATTTACCGAGCTTGTCCTGATTCACTTGGTCTGTCAGTTCAGCCATTTGTCCAGGAAATTCTTCGCCCCCGACGAAAAGGAATCTGACCGAATCATCCTGCGAAACAACCAAAGGAACCGCCTTTAATATTTCAAACGTTCCCTTTCTCCATCCTACGGTCCCCACGGAAACGACAATAAAGTCTTTCTCGAAAAGTTTCAGATCAGAGCGTGTCCGCTCAATGAAAGAGGTTTCGGGAGGCGGCACAAACCGTAGCAGGTTCTTTATCACCTGAACATTTGCACTGGGGACCAGGTTCTTAATTTTTTCAACCCACTCAGTATACAGTACAATTATGTGAAACGGGAGCGAAAGGCCGAACCTGACAATGAATTTATTGAATCGTGTCGTATCGGAGTAGAATCGTCCCCAATCGGTGCCGTGCAAGTGGAGAAGTATTTTGGCTCGGGCCAGGCGGGCGATGCACATCCAGAAAGTTACTCCCCTGAAAGCCCGAACCGACCCGTGCAGGTGAACAAAAGCATAGTTACCGGTGACGAGGTTCCAAAAAAGGAGCAGCCATCTCTTCACCCTCAATAGATTTCTTTCGAGACGCCCAGAAATTTCCGGAGCAAAAAGATCGGATTTATTAAAAACATCAAATGAATATTCATGGGCCAAGTCAGAGTGAATGATGCTGTCCACCACAGAAGCTACCCCTCCGTATGGAGGAGGGACCGGACCGACCATTAAAATTCGCTTCACATTATAGCCTTTTGCTTTATTATCAGACGACGAATGCACAAGCTTTTTCTTTTGTCATCCGGAAGAGTTTTTATCTCACTTTTTTAGCGGTGTCTATTAAAAAAAGGTTGATGCTGAGCGAAACAACGTTTGTCTAAGAAACCGGTAGCCTGGGAGGTTGCCCAGATACTCGGTCGTAATTACAGCCAGTTACCCCCTCCCCCTTCATCCTCTTCTCAAGGGAGCGGCTGGGGTGAGGGGTTATTGAGGTATCAGTCTCACTTG
>CAIXMD010000482.1 GCA_903920415.1 uncultured Desulfomonile sp. | reverse complement strand
TCGAATTTGAGTAGGGGATTGCCGTTGAAAAATATTGTAGACACCGTCGAAACTATTATGAGGTAGAAGGCGAGCGAATTGACGATTCCTGGCTTTGAAAAATTCCAGATGTAAACGGCTAAGATGGCGAGGCTCAATTCTGCTGCAATGCCTGCGGCGCTTATCAATATGCGCTGTCTCCTTCCGGACAGCTTCCATGCTTCGTTTGTGTCACAATAAAGGCAAGGCACGAAAAGAAGGAAGACAATCCCCATAGTATTGACGTGCAATCCAAAGCTTTTGGCGACATACGCATGGGCAAGTTCATGAGTAATTTTTGTCATCCCTATCACGAGCCAGAGACAGACCAGGTTTTCTGAGTTGAAAAAAAATAGAAATTCGTTCTGGATTTTTGGAATACCGGCGACTATGAGGTAGGCGGCGATGAACCCGAGAAAAGTGAGAGCAAAAAGGCTGAATCTGTTGAAGAGAATATTAAAGATCCACAGAGTTCTCTCGAGAAACCGGTCAGGGTTAAGTATCGGTACATAGAGAAAAAATATACCGGCAATCTTTTTTAATTTTTTTACTCTCTTGCGGAAAGCCTTCAAAGTCATTTGGCCGGCGGCTGTTCCGAAGGAAGTGCCGAGGACAAGTCCCATCTGAGAAGCCTTATCCAATATTCCATTCGCCTGTTCCCCGGAATAGTAACGACCTTCCATTTTCAGTAGCGCCCGCGCCTGTTCGACACTAATCGTTCCGTCTAATATCTTGAGCAAGCGGTACTCGTAATCGGAGAGCCGATAATATGTATCGGAGACCGGATTCTTGATTACGATGCTCTTGAAACCATCGCTTTCAATGTAATCAGAAGAAGTCAGGTCTGTCCGAAATTTGGGGTGTACGGACATGATCTCTCCAACGTGTGAAAAATAACGGCCATGAAGTAAATATTTTCTGGTTTATCGATGTATTCCAAACCATTCATTAGAATGGTTTCAAATTAGTCCCCATGGCGGATCGGAGTTCTGCAAAGCCGGCATTTGATTCGCCCACAGCCCGCTGCCACTCGATCTTCTCCAAAATCATTTCAGCCCTGGCCTCGCTCTCTGCCAGCTTGTCAAGATCATCATTGCTCGCTCGCCGCTTGGCAACCTCGAGCAATGAGCAAGAGTCTGCAAGAGAATCTCCTTTAATTTTAACCTGTTCCAACAACCACAGATATTTCAAAACAGCCATACGTGCCTGTGAGCCAATCGCCAAAGCAATTGCAGAGACTTCCTTTTCAGTCTTGACCGTGTCCCGGGAGGCGGCACATGAATCAGCGAAATTCGTCAGCCAGTCTACCACATCAAAATACAACAGGATTCCAGCCTGTTGCCTGTTTTTGTCGTAAGGGTGATTGTACCGATCGTCGAGGTACCTCCAGAAGAGGGTGACCCGTGGGAAATTTTTCACAACAGATCGCTTATAATCATTTACGGATTCGAAATGCTTAACACCGGCCCGATAGGCCTCGGGTCTGTTTCTCAAGGCTTCGAGTTCCACGTCCGCTGGAATTTGAATGACATGCGGTTCTCTCAACTCTCCCTGGATATCGAAACGACTTCCTCCTGCCGCAGAATCTTGTAAAAACCCCATGGTGGAAAGGAGCATATTCCTCTGCCGCTCCGCATCTGCAGTCAATTGAGAGAGTATTGAACGAGCTTTGTTCTGTGCGTGCTTGGCCTTGTGATAATCGACCATCGCGGCTAGTTTGTCTCGAAGTAGATCTCCCATGTCTTTGGTGATCTGCTCTCGTATTGAAACAAGCCTGTTAGCTTCCGGTAAGCACGCCTGGAGACTTAGTAGTCGAAAAAAGGAGACTTCTACAGATTCTACAATTTTCTGAGAAACTCTTACGGTCTCGTAGTGTGACTGCACTATACGATTGTCAGCGTTCTTGGCCGAGTAATAGGCCAGCGCTGCATCTGTGGGGCTCCATCTGCCTTCAAGGAAAAAGCGCCATGCACTTCTCTCATAATAATTCGCCCAGTAGGAATCACCCATCAAGTCGCTGTAAACGATGTTGTCTCCTTCATCAAATTTCGCTGAAACAATGGCGTGTGGAAGCATACGGGCCCACTCACCATGGCTCAGGGACGCCTTGATCAACTCGTCCAGCTTGGCTGTCTGGAAGTTCAGATTATTGGTGAGGGCTATTTGCCGACATTCCTCAACGGTCAATCCTTTTCCATGAAGTTTTTTTTCATCATGAAATCGGTCCCTTGGAAAGTCCTTTTTCATTGCAGCCATTGCCGTAGTCTTTGTGAAGGTTATGTGGTCTTCCTTTCCCAAGTCAGCAATTGTGGCCCACCGGCAAGACGTCAATATCGCTAGGCATCCAGCTATAATAATAGAGGCCGTCCAGAAATAGTTTCGAGCGCCGGGACACAAAATGAGACTCACTCTCCCGGTCGAAGAGAACCGCTCATGCCTATTTCCAAGTCTGCACTGGAATTCGGTATCAAGACATAAACCTTTCTCGTTTTGGATTTAGGATCAATTCGCTTTCCGAATTTCTTCACAATACCTTTGAACTCTTTACCGGAGGAGCTTACAAATAAGGCGTCCCTACCCTTCTGAAAAGACGGCAAAGCTGGTTCGGGAACATTTACCACTGCGAAAAGCTGAGTGGCGTCAACAATGTCAAAAAGCTTATCCAGTCTCTCTACCGCTTCATGAGGATACTTGTGACGCTGGTCGATGTGCCCCGTGAAAGGGGCTTTGACGCTGCACGCCCGAAGATCTATGAGCGCCAGCGCTAGTACCTGTTTGGCTTCCTGGAGTTCTGCATCTTTAACTTCGACGGATGTTTCCGCCGTTAAGAATTCCTGTTGTGTGCTCGCACCTTTTGCGAACACTTTTTGTTTTACCTTGGCATTTCGTTTGGCGCCTTTGAGAGCGAGTTCCATCGACTTAATCCTGTTCTGCGCCCTTTCAGCATTGGCAACGGCGCGAATTTTCGACATCTCAACCACAACATGTCCCTCAGGTACAAGGTCTCCTTCCTCGTAGTTGAAACGTTCTATAATTCCTGAAAGTTCGGTGGCCACGGTTGCCGCCCTAAAGGGCTGGAGTATCGCCCCCTCTATGATCAGACCCTTGTGCAACGGGCTATTTGGAGCAGGATCGTATTGCCCGATCGCTACGGCGCGTGAATGCTGTGCATATTCTGATTCTTGGTGTTCAGATGCTGCCACGAGCCGAGGTTGGTCGGTGGTGAACCAGAAAATTAGAGCACATAACATCATAAAATAATGTTTCATAACAAACCAATCACAGATTATAATGCCCCATAACATTAATTTAACGCTGCATATATCATATATAATTGTGTTTATCAATCCAATAAACAAGAAGATCTAATGCATGGAAAACGGGGGGTTTCTCCGATGTCTTTTGTTCATGTTCAAAACTGTTGTCGAAAACTTGACAAATGTCGGCTATAGAGTTTAAGTGTCTTAACACCTGCGATGTTGCCGGGTGTCCACGGAGGAGAAATCCTGATGGAAGCAAAGGCAGTCGATTCGATTAAGCCCGAGGAAGATAGCCGCTGGCGTTTGATAAACAGGACCATTCGTCTTCACGGCAATGCCCCGGATGCGCTCATTGAAACCTTGCATGGTGTCCAGGAACGCTTCGGCTTTCTGGATCTTGACGCTCTGAAATACGTTGCCGGTTCGCTCAAGGTGCCTCTTAGCAGAGTCTACGCGGTGGCCACTTTTTATCACTACTTCACCCTCAAACCTCCGGGGGAACACACTTGTGTAGTTTGCAAAGGCACGGCCTGCTACATAGGCGGGGCTGCCGGCATTCTGGACGACATAAACCAGACTATTGGTATCAGTCCCGGAGAGACCACTACTGACGGGAGAATTTCTCTATTGACCGCAAGGTGCCTCGGTTCATGCGGCCTGGCCCCCGCAGTAGTTTTGGACGGACAGGTTTGTGGAAGAATGACCCCTGACGCAGTACTCGAGAAAATAGGGAGTTGGACTAGCCATGACGATGATGCTTGAGGATCTTCAGGATATTGCACGGATCGAACATGACAGGCACGATTCGTTTCAGCATCACATTAACGTCTGTATTGCTGCAGGATGCCTCTCGTGTCAAAGCGACCTCGTCAAGGATGCACTTGAAAAGGAAGTTCTTCGGCGTGGCCTTGAGAAATCGTGTAATATCAAAGGCGTAGGATGCCTTGGGCTCTGCGCGGCAGGGCCGCTGATTGCCGTCGAGCCCGAAGGAACATACTACCAGGCGGTGAAAGCTTCGGATGTTTCGGACATAGTTGACGCACTGGGAGGAAGTCCTGTCGGGAGACTTGACTGTTCGAGCCAGTTACCGTTTTTCAAGCGTCAGCACAAAATAGTTCTGGAAAACTGCGGTAAAATAGACCCCGAACGCATAGAGGACTACATTGCGGCGGGTGGATATGAGGTTCTTTACAATGTATTGAGAATGCTGACCCCCAACGAGGTAATCTCAGAAATCTCCACAAGCGGTCTGCGAGGGCGTGGCGGTGCAGGATTTCCAACAGGTTTGAAATGGACTGCTGTGTCAAAAGCCGTCGGCAGCAGGAAATATGT
>CAIXMD010000481.1 GCA_903920415.1 uncultured Desulfomonile sp. | reverse complement strand
TGTGCTTTTCTTTCGGAGAAAAAAGTTAACAACGGTTTTTTCATGAAATAGCCAAGCAGAGCAATCAGGGCTATGGTGTTGATTACGCGCCACAACAGCATCCACGAATTCCAGGGACTGGCCCCCTCGGCAGAGGCATAAGCTGACGACGCAAAGAGGATAATCGGGAGGATCAATAAGGTTAGTATGGTCTTTCGAGGCTTCATCAGATCGACCTCCCCAGAATTTTTTCGGAAATTGACCGTGCCAGGGGAGTCATTTCCTCCTTCAGGATCTTTCTAACTTCCGCCGCCTCCGCCTGAATGGAAGTTTTCATCTGGTCTACTATTTGAGCAGCCTGAGACCGAGCTTTTTCGAGGACGTCGGCTTCGACTTTCTTAGCCTCGGCCAGCAGGACATTCTTTTCCTGACCGGCAGTCTGACGAGCTTTCGAGAGTTCTGCTTGGTGCCTCTTTTCCTGATCTATTACCTTCTCTTCTGATTCCTTGGCTCTTTCGCGATCATTCTTTATCCGGGCCTCTCTCTCCCGCATTTTTGCCATTACAGGTTTGAACAAGATAGCGTTCAGAATGAGCAACAGAACCAGGAAGTTGACGATCTGAATAAACAGAGTGAAGTTCAGTTGAATCACTGGCGTAATCTCCCAATTAGCGAAGTTTTACGAGTCCCCGGAATTCCCCCAACCGAGGAGCTACCGGCTACTGATTAACAACTACCTGATTTTTCTTATTAGGATAATTAATGAGACCCAAACTTAGAATGAATAGGCAAGATAACACCCACCATCAAAGGTGTCAATATCTTTTTCTCATCTTTTCTGGTCAAGGAGGATTAAACACAAGGCAAGACCTAACGACTATCCTTGTGCAAAGGTCCTTTGTCGTCCCTTTCGTCTTCAAGATGGTCGCCCTCGTCATAAGCCGGAGGCCATGCTTGAGCCGAAATAGCTTCCATAGATTCCTCATCGCCGGGTTGTTCATCGACAGTACTACTGGCAAGGGCAGGTATATCTGCCTGAACGGACGACATGCTGCACGTCCCCTCAAATATCACTCCCTCCTCAACGACTAGGCTGGGAGTACGAATGTTCCCATAAACTTTAGCCGGCGGATAAAGCTCGATCCTTTCGGTTGCTGTAAGATCCCCTCGTACTTCTCCCGCTATTTTAAGCACGTTTGAATGAATCTCAGCATGCACCACCGATTCACTCCCCACCACCAGGGTCCCACGACTTATGATTTCACCCTGGAAAGTGCCATCAAGGTGCACTACCCCCGAAAAGGAGAGTTTTCCTGCAAATTCGGTCTGCGACCCGAGAAAACCGGTCACGGCATCACTCTTGGCTTTTCTGAATCGGAGCATGTATCCTCCAGGGTTCCGAGGGCTAATTCTTTTTTTTACGGCTATCTCCAGCCGATTTCTCCATAGCATAGACAAACCCGAGGTTCAAGGCATAATTCCATCTATTCAATCCGTCTTACGAATTTACCTGTATCAGTATGAGAAACGGCGCATGCTGACATTCATCAATATTGCTATGCCCAGAAAAGATGATAAGAGGGAAGATCCACCATAACTGAGGAAACTTAGAGGAACCCCCACTACTGGAAGTAGCCCCATTACCATGCCGACATTGATCGTAACATGCCAGAAGAGTACTACAGAACAACCGAATGCTATAAGCGCGCCGAAGTTGTCCCGTGCTTTTGCGGCAATTGCCAAACCACGCAAGAAAAGTGCACAAAAAAGACCCAACACTATCGCACACCCAAGGAATCCCCATTCTTCAGCAAGTATAGAAAAAATGAAGTCCGTGTGTTTGACCGGTAGAAACATGAGCTGATTCTGCGTCCCTTTTAGGAATCCTTTCCCGAGAACCCCCCCCGACCCAATTGCAATCTGAGATTGAATGATATGGTATCCTGCGCCCAAAGGATCATACTCCGGACTCATGAAAGTAAGAAGCCTCTTTTTTTGGTAGTCCAAGAGAAAACGATCCCCCACCCAAATCACAAGTGGGAGCATGAGCACAAGGAGTCCTGCGGCCCAGAGCAATGTGCGACGCCCCACCCCTGTAAACAGGATCATGGATACTGCCACGAGGGTAATGACACAGGCCGTTCCGAGGTCCGGTTGAAGCAAAACCAATAT
>CAIXMD010000480.1 GCA_903920415.1 uncultured Desulfomonile sp. | reverse complement strand
CTGGAGCTATTGGAAGCGTAGAAAGATACTCGTGAAACTGAAAAAAAGCCGCAATATTACAGTAAGCCAGGAACATGATAACCGAGAGAACAAGAAAATCTTTATTGTACAGCCTATTATTGTCGATCATGCTCATGGTTCCCGTCAGGTGCAGTGAATATCCTGCGACATGCAATTTTCTTTTCAGGAATCACATTCTTGCCTAAAAGAAGGGGAATAATATAATAGACGCAACAGGAGCAATCCAGAAACGGTTCTCCGATATTCCGCGCTTGCTCGTAAGTCATCAATCGGTGAAACCGAAAGCTCCACTTGCTTTGCCAAACTACTGAGAGTCTCAATGGAAAGAAGTTGGCCGATCAGATTGTTGTCCACATGGGAAAAGGAGAGGATGGTGGGGCCTACACTTCCCCACGCAAGCCGAGCCTTTACCACTGTTCCGGATTCCGATAACTCGAGAAGGGCAGCCATGCTTGCTATTGAACATGCGAGGGCCTTTCGTCGTCCTACCTTTTCGTAATGGTGTACATTCCACGATGGCTGTTTCTTCAGCCAAATCCCCCACAAGACCTCCTGTGGGTGAAGCGCCACCATACCAGGCCCCAATATGAAATCTCTCAGAGGTAAGCGCCTCTTCTGGGCCTTGGAATGGACCTCGACTTCTGCGTCCAGCACGTAAAGCGACGGCAGTGTGTCCCCGGCAGGAGAAGCCGTGACGATGTTACCTCCAATAGTCCCCATGTGGCGAATCGGTGGAGATCCCAGCACGTCTATGCCTCGAGCCAGACCAGGAAATTCCTTTCTGATTACTGGGTCCTCAAGCAGGTTACTATGAGTGCTGCATGCCCCTATGAAGACCTCTTTACCCTTGTCGAAGACACCCCGCAGTGACTCGATTCGTTCCAGGCAGACCAGTGAAGGCGGATTCACCTGACCGGATCGCATTTTCACCAGCAGGTCGGTTCCGCCGGCATAAATCTCTGTTTCCGGCTCTCTTTTCAAAATCTCCCAGAGTTCTTCTATACGTTGCGGCAGAAAGACTTCTCTCATAAACTTTCTTCTTCCTGGACTGACTCGGCTGCTGCCTGAACAGCATCCACGATCTTCTGGTATCCAGTGCATCTGCAAAGATTGCCTGCCAGCCCTTCCCGAATCTGAGCCCTTGTGGGGTTGGGGTTTCGTTTCAGAAGATCCAGGGAGGCCAAAACTATGCCCGGGGTGCAAAAACCGCACTGGATAGCCCCGTGCTCCACAAAGGTCTTTTGTAGTACGTGCATGCGTTGATCTTTGGCGAGTCCCTCGATGGTTGAAATTTCATGGCCTTGAAGTTGAGCAGCGAGCATTAGACAGGAGAGACGGCTTGCACCATCTACCAGGATGGTGCATGCGCCGCAATCCCCTGCACCGCAGGACTCTTTCGTCCCAGTCAACCCCAGGTCTTCTCTGAGTACGTCCGACACACGGCGATCGGGCGCCGCTTCAATTTGAATCTCTTTTCTGTTGAGCCTAAACGTGATCCTCAACGTGCTCACCCCTGCCCCTATTTTTTAGAATAGCGCCGAGAACCCGCTCAGGCGTCAATGGAGATTGGTGTACTCGGATACCGCAAGCATCAGCCACGGCGTTAGACACTGCTGGAAGAGGTCCGTTAGTGGATATTTCTCCTACACCCTTAAGTCCGAAAGGTCCTGTGGGCTCGTAAATCTCAACCGCAACCGAATCGATCTCAGGAACATCCTCTGCGGTCGGCAAAAGGTATGTGCTGAGGTTCGAGTTGAGAATTCTCCCTTCCAACACCTCTAAATCTTCAAACAGAGCATATCCGATCCCCTGAGCAATCCCCCCATGTATTTGCTGCTCATAGATCTGCGGATTCAGCACTTTGCCGCAATCACTAACT
>CAIXMD010000479.1 GCA_903920415.1 uncultured Desulfomonile sp. | reverse complement strand
GTCGTCGCATCGGATGGCTTTGATATCTTGACCCCCGACATCCAGAACTGTCCTGACTTGAGGGCCATATATGAAGTTGGCGCCTCTGGCATGGCAAGCGATTTCGGTCACACTCCTGTCGGCCATGGGAACATTGACACGCCCATAACCGGTTCCAATGCAGTATTGTATTTTGTCCTCGGGCAGAGTGGTTTTTTCCAGAGCAAACTTTAGGGCGTTTCTGGCACTGTTTGGACTGTCCGAGCCCGTCCTCATGTTGCCGTAAGCGTAAATCTCTCCATCCACCATTACCAGGGCCTGCGAACTGACGGATCCCACATCGATCCCCGCGGTAATGATCTGAGCGTCCTCCCATTTCTTGTCCGGATCTACCCAGTTAGTCTCCAACCACCGCCAGTATTCAGGTTTTTTCTCCTCAGCCATCTGTATATCCTCCATCTTGATGTCGATATCAGTTATTGACCGTTCGTGGCAGCAACAACCGCAGCGCCAACAGCGGCTCCATACTCAGGACTGTCGGGTATGAAGATCTTTTCCACGCCGAGTTCCCTCTGGAGGGCGGCAACGAAACCGGGATTGTATGCGACCCCGCCAATCATGACGATGTCAGGATTGACACCTATTCGGCGAATCATAGAGACAATTCGGCTGGCCATGGCATCGTGAATAGACTTGCTGATGTCCTTTTTCAGCGTCTTTGCGTGGATAAGTCCCACAACTTCCGATTCGGCGAATATGGTGCACTGTGAGTTCATGGCGATGGCTTTATCTGAAGACAACGCCAGAGGCCCCATCTCGGTCAAAGGCGTCTCCAGCGCCCTTCCCATGGCCTCAATGAAAGCACCGGCTCCAGCCGCGCATTTTTCATTGATGGCAAAGTCCATTACGTTGCCTTTCTCATCGCATTTCGCGGCTCTGCCTTCCTCAGCGCCGACATCCGCAACGGTCCCGGCGGTGGGGAAAAAATAATGAGCCGCCATAGACATGGCCTTGATGTCGTTAACATTGACATCAGCTACCTGTATGGACTTGGCTCCAGATCCGGTCCCGCCGACATGCCCAAGATCTTTAAACGAGACGCCTGCATCTTTCAAAGCCATCTCAAGGGAAGCTTTCACGGCTTCCGACTGATCAAATCCAGTAAGAACAATCCCTTTTCCAATTATCTTGCCATCTTTCAGAATGACAGTTTTTGTGTTCTTAGCACCACAGTCGATTCCTGCAGTGATCATTTCAGAAACCTCCTTGTAATTATGGGCCGACGCGCCAGCCGGCCCTTCCATTGTTGTGACTGACTGGAAAAGGTTTTTCAACCCCAAGCTTTCCAGGAATATCCTATTTTCTGTAGCCTTCTCGTCGAACTCCCTTTCGTCACCCAAGTTGCCTTCAAACGTCATCACATTGAAACCGCGTTTGAGTAAACCCGACCTGTTTTCCGCAACGCTCACGCTCAGACTCAGACCTTCACAGCCCCTATTGTATCGGCTTCCATTGCCAGTCGTATAGCCTCCGGAAATATTGCGGTGATCCTGGAAAATTAGACTATTGTAAACTCACCAACGACGGGATAAAATCGCTCAGCTATCGAGGAAAGACTACAACCATTTCACAATTATTCCGGTAAAGCAGGCGGCATGCCCCGCAAAGTTATCAATTTTAAGGCGAGGGGGTATAGGATGTCTTTGGATGATGAAATTCAGGTCAGTCCGGAATTGAGCCAGGAGTACAAGAGCTTCGAGGAATTCTGCTCTGAAAATACGGGGAGTGAATTAGCGTATTTTGATGTTGTGGCAAAAAACCCCCTGGAGATGGATCCAGTCACATTGGCGTTCAGTATGAGGAACCTTATCCGCTTGTCCAGGCAATTAGTGGACCTTCTCTTGGAATCTTTGAACAGCGATTCGCAGACCACAGTTCAGGATATTCTTGCCTCCCAAGGGATTCAACTCGACAAGTCTCAGGCGCCTCGCCTCAGACGGATAATGTTTGCCTTTCGAGATGATAACAACGAAGAAACGACCAGCAATCTTGTAAAGGCGTTCCAACTGATTACTATTGCCAGGGAATTCCCGAGAGTTGCTTTGAACTTGGGCGAATCGTATTCCCCCCCCGATGAGGGATGGACCCCGGAAGATTTCGGAGGAGATGATTCCATGCTGGAAGCCGTCCGATCAGTCGAGGATCCACGCTGGAACCACGAAAAAGAGGAGATCTGACGATCATGCAGCAGGACAAACTTCTCGCACCAATTTCCGACGACGGCAGGCGAGTGCCGGACCTGGTCAAAACAGACAGGCGCCAGGCCACCATGCTCATGTAATCCCTTTCCGGAGATGAACAAGTAGCACTCGTAAGCCGCCAGGCAATCCTGGACCCAAAAGGGGCTCAGGAACTTCTCTTTCTT
>CAIXMD010000478.1 GCA_903920415.1 uncultured Desulfomonile sp. | reverse complement strand
TACCTGCCCTTAAGGAAGCCCAAGATATGTTTGGGTACCTCCCTATGGAGGTGCAGCGAAAGCTTGCTGAAGGACTACAAATATCAGCCCCGCATATTTATGGTGTTGTGACCTTTTATTCTTTCTTCACAATAACGCCTCGTGGTAGGCATACCATCCGGTTGTGTCTAGGGACCGCCTGCTACGTCAAAGGGGCGAAGGAGATGTTGGAAAACATCGTCAAGGGAGTAGGAATAAACGTCGGAGAGACCTCGGACGACGGACGGTTCACCCTGGAGGCGGTCCGATGCTTGGGCGCATGTGGTTTAGCTCCGGTTATGATGGTGAGCGAGTATACGCACGGGAACATCCAGCCAAAAGACACGTTGAGTATACTTGAAGGTTATCAGTAAGTTCCCTTGGAGACAGATACTGATTTTGGAGTGCTAAACTGTATTCGTAATTCGTTGGGAAAAGCAGACATTAGCTATCTGAAAATCCCATTGTGTTTCTAAAGCTTATTTCATTAAAGAATCCTCCGGGAGGAAGCATCGTGCCGAAAATTTCCATACAGGACCTCAAGAAGATCAAGGAACGCGAGCGGTCGAGAATGGTCCTAAGAGAGGGCCATTTCAGGGCCAAGATAACGGTCCACATGGGAACTTGCGGCATAGCCGCCGGTGCCCGTGAAATCATGGGCGTTTTTAGAGACCTCATATCAGGCCGTGAACTACTGGACGTAATGCTGACCAACTCCGGCTGTGCAGGTTTGTGTGCAAAAGAGCCCATGATCACGGTGGAAGTAGTGGACCAATCTCCCGTAAAGTACATTTCTCTCGATACGGAAAAGGCCGTACGCATATTCGAAGAACACGTTATGGGTGGAAAAGCCGTCGAGGATTACGCATTGGCACGCGGAAGCGAGACTACAGCCACGTGAAAGGCTGAATATAAATGGGAAACGGTATCTCTGCCCGAATTTGATACCAGAGGCCAGCTGGAGAACAGGTTATGAGTGCAAGCCCGGCATATAGATTGCAGTTCATGATGTGCGCAGGCACAGGTTGTATGGCAACCGGTTCATTGGAAGTAAAGGACGCCCTTGAACGGGAATTGACCAAGAGAAACCTCCAGGATGAAGTACAGATAATTATGACCGGTTGCAACGGTTTTTGTGCAAGGGGACCCCTTGTGGTGGTTTACCCCGACGGTGTCTTCTACAACCAGGTCAAACCTGAACATGCGCCCCTTATCGTCGAAGAACACGTTCTCAAGGGGAGAGTCGTAGAAAAATTACTCTTCAAGGAGGAAACCACCAAAGATAAGGTTCCCTTGATGAAGGATATCGGGTTCTTCAACCTTCAGAGACTCATAGTGCTCCGCAACAGGGGGCTGATCGATGCCGAGAACATTGACGAGTACATAGCCCGGGACGGTTACGCAGGCCTTGGGAAGGCTCTCCAAGAGATGACCCCAGAACAAGTGATTGAAGAAATCAAGACGTCTGGCCTGAGAGGAAGGGGCGGAGGCGGTTTTCCCACAGGATTGAAATGGGAGGAATGTCGAAAATACGAAAATTTTCCGAAATATACGATTTGCAATGGCGACGAAGGCGACCCCGGGGCATTTATGGACCGGTCGGTAATGGAGGGTGATCCTCACTCAGTTCTCGAAGGTATGGCAATATCGGGCTATGCCATAGGGGCTGAACAGGGATATATCTACGTTCGGGCCGAATATCCCCTTGCCATCCAGCGGCTTCAGAAGGCTATTGTGGACGCACGGGAATACGGTTTGCTCGGAAAAGACATCTTTGGGACAGGCTTCAATTTTGATATAGGCATAGCACCCGGCGCGGGTGCGTTTGTGTGCGGCGAATCTACAGCATTGATGTATTCCATCGAAGGTAAGCGTGGAATGCCCCGAATCAAGCCGCCCCGCAGCGCCGAAGCAGGCCTTTGGAATCAGCCCACAAATCTGAACAATGTTGAGACTTTTGCCAACATCAACCCTATCATTCTCAACGGGGGACAATGGTTCGCCTCAATTGGCACTGAGGGGAGTAAAGGAACCAAGGTTTTCGCCCTTACCGGAGCAGTGAATAACGTTGGGCTCGTCGAAGTGCCCATGGGCACGAGCTTAAAGAGCCTCATCTTCGACATCGGCGGCGGGATTCCCAAGAAAAGGAAATTTAAGGCGGCCCAGATCGGCGGTCCTTCTGGGGGGTGCATCCCCAACGGCATGGAGGACGTCGAGATTGACTACGAATCTCTCCAAGGTGTCGGGGCAATGATGGGATCCGGTGGAGTCGTGGTAATGGACGACCACACCTGTATGGTTGACACAGCCAGATTTTTCACGGAATTTTCCGTGGATGAGTCGTGTGGAAAGTGTATCCCCTGCCGTGAAGGTCTCAAGGTGATGTTCGACACGCTTACCAACATAGTGGAGGGGAGAGGAAAAGAAGGCGACTTGGAATTCCTCATAGAATGGGGACACCACGTGAACAATACCTCGCACTGCGGTCTCGGCAAGAGCGCAGCAAACCCGGTTCTATCAACAATACGGTATTTCCGAGAAGAATACGAAGCACACATTCGGGACAAGCATTGTCCAGCACTCGTTTGCACCGATCTCATAGATTTCGTAGTGATAGAAGAGAATTGCAAGATGTGCGGGATGTGCCACCGGAACTGCCCGTCTTCAGCTATTACCTGGGAGAAAAAACAAGTAGCCCGGATCGATATCAGCAAGTGTACGAGATGCCGCACCTGTATCATGAACTGCAGGTTCGGCGCTATAAGATGACCCAGGTGTGAAGGACTCTGGTCCCGCTCTGTTGGAACATGGCCGCTTTGGCCTGATTTACAATCTTTCGTGTGAGTAAAGTTCTATGGTTACTCTGACCATCGACGGTATTGAAGTTAGTGTCGAACGCGGGTCTTCTATTCTCGAGGCCGCACAGAAAGCCGGTGTGAATATCCCCACCCTTTGCCACGACAAGCGACTCGTGCCTTACGGCGCCTGTCGTCTCTGCATGGTGGAAGTCACTGCCAGGGGACGCACACGTACTATGCCTGCCTGCTTCAATCCGGCGCGTGACGGCATGCAAGTAGCAACGCACACACCTAAGCTGATTGAAGGCCGACGCATGCAACTCAGCCTCCTGCTCAGGTCTCACCCTCTGTTTTGCCCGAGTTGCGATGCAGCAGGAAATTGCAGGCTCCAAGACCTCGTTCACGAATACGAGATTCCCGAACTTCCTTTCGACCGGGAAACCCGTTATTTCCATGTGGACAACGAATCACACTTTATTCGCTTCGACATGAACCTATGTATACGTTGCGGTATGTGTGTACGTGTCTGCGATGAGATTCAAGGTCAAAATGAACTGAGCTTCATACACAGAGGCATAGTTTCTGAGATCTCCACCGACTTCGGCCGCACTCTTACTTGTGAATTCTGCGGTCAGTGCGCCTCTATCTGTCCAGTTGGGGCAATCGCATCAAAATGGTTGGTAGGGACTGGAAGAGAATTCGAGCTTAAGAAGACTCTTACCACATGCTCCTTCTGCAGCCTGGGATGTACGCTGGCTCTTGGCCAAAAAGGCGACAGGGTTGTGTGGGTGAGTTCGCCGGCTGATTGTCCAAATGAAGGCAACCTTTGTGTCAAAGGTCGTTACGGATGGCCTTACGTGTATTCTTCAGAACGGCTCACTAAGCCATTGATACGCAAGAACGGCACGCTCCGGGAAGTTGACTGGAACGAGGCTTTAAAATTTGTTGCAGATGGCTTCGACACCATTAAGAATACCTCAAGCCCCACAAGTCTCGCTGCCATTGGTTCGGAGAGGCTTACAAATGAAGAAGCCTATGTCTTCAACCGGTTTGTCAGAACAGTTATGGAGACGCCCAACCTTGACCATAGCGGAGGATATGCTTACCG